>JARRJS010000071.1:0-12640 GCA_037388885.1 Gemmatimonadota bacterium | reverse complement strand
GCCAATCGCCGGTGCGCACGATCGTGTTTCGCCACGATGAGCAGTCCCGATGTGTGCCGGTCCAGTCGATGCACGATGCCGGGCCGCAACACGCCGCCAATGCCCGACAGGTCGTCCAGATGGTACAGCAGTGCATTCACCAGCGTCCCCGTGCGGTGACCCGGTGCCGGATGCGTGACCATGCCGGCGGCCTTGTTGACCACGGCAAGGTCGGCGTCCTGGAAAACGATATGGAGCGGGAGTGGTTCCGGCAGGATCTCGGACGGTTCCGCCGGCGGGATCTCCACCTCGACAACATCGCCGACGCGTGGCGTTTCACTCTTGCGCGGTACGTGCCCGTTGAGGGTGACGCGGCCCTGCGACAGGAGCTGGGCAATGCGCGTGCGCGACAGCTCGGGCAACCGGCGCGCCAGGTACGTGTCCAACCGACCGGTGGGTGCATCCACGATGATGCGTCGTCGCGCGCTCGCTTCAGTCACCTCCGCTCTCGCCTCGCTCCTCGCGCCAGAGGGAAAGGGCAAGCAGCACCGCACCGGTCGTCACCGCCAGGTCCGCGATGTTGAACACGGGCCAGCGCATGCTGCCGATGCCGACGTCGAGGAAATCCACCACGCCCTGGTGCCGAACGCCGCACCTGCATTGTGAATGTACGTGAGCCGCAGATAGCTCCCCAGCAGGTCCACCTGCTCGTACACATGGAACGTTCGTTGGATCAAGGCTTTCGTCAGCACGTCCAGCGCTATCACAAAGGACATGATCAACGCCAGCGTTCCCGCCTTGCTCGACTGGGAGCCTATGGCTCCTTCGACTGCCTGCGTTTCCATTCAGCTCTTCGGTCCCTGGTTCTCCTCGCGCGTCTTGCACGTCACGCACAACGTCGCCTGGGGGATCGCCTCCAGTCGCGCGAAATCCATCTCCTGGCCACAGCTGTCGCACGTCCCGAACGACGACGGCTCCCGATACAGTCTCCGCAACGCCGCATCGATCGCCTGCAGCTCACGACCCTCGTCCGCCGCCCGCAGAAACGCCTTCTCCCGCTCCATCATGTCGGTGCCCTGATCGGCCATGTGGAACGAGAACGCGTGCTCACCATTCTCCTCGTTCAGGAGCTCCGACATGCGTCGCAGACGTCGGACCAGCCGTTCCCGGTCCTTGAGCAGCAGGCGCTCCAGCGCCTCCCGCTGCGCGACGTTCAGCGGCATGGCACACACCCTCCACCCATCCACCACACCGCTCTAGGCATGCGCCACCGTTCCATCGGGACTCTCCACCACGCTCAGCGCAACAGCCGCTTTCATTCCGTCCAGCTCCACCTCACGCTGCGCCGCGTAATCTGCGCCGCCGTCCGGCTCGGCCTCGAGCTCGACGGCGAGCGTCTCCCGGGCAATGTAGTCGGCGTGCTCCTGCGCCGCCGCCACGATCTCCGATTCCCCGAACACGCCGAGGTGGATCCGGTCGCTCACGTTCAGGTCCAGGTCCCGCCGGAACCGCTGGATCCGGTTCACCAGCTCGCGCGCCAGGCCTTCGCGTCGCAGCGCATCATCCAGCGTGGGGTCCAGGGCCACCGTGTAACCCTCCCCCGACTCCACCGCCAGCTCCCCCGCCGCCTCTTCCACCACCTCCACATCTTCGTCTGCAAGCTCCACCGGCTGCCCGTCCAGCGTCACGACCAACGGTGCGCCACGACGCAGCGCCTGCAGCGCGTCCCCGGCCACGGCCCGCACCAGATCCGCCACTTCCTGCGTCCGCTTGCCGAACCGGGCGCCCAGCGACCGGTAGTTCGGCTTCCCACGCAACGTCACCAGCTCGCCGGCCGATTCCACGAACCGGATTTCCTTCACGTTCAGCTCATCCCGCGCCAAATCCACCAGCTCCGGGGTCATGTTCCGCCCGTCCGGCAACGCCGCGTGCAGCGCGCGCAACGGCTGCCGCACCCGGATCCGCACCTTCTCCCTCGCCGCCCGGCCCAGGCTCGACAGGATGCGAGCGGCATCCATGCCTCGCTCCAGCGGTTGGTCCCGGGCCTCGGCGTCCGCCTCCGGGAACATCGCCAGATGCACACTGTCGTCGTGCCCCAGCGCCGCATACAGCCAGTCGGCCACGAACGGCGTCAGCGGGGCGAGCAGGCGTGCCACGACATCCAGCGCCTCGTGAAGCGTCCGGAATGCCGCTCGGGCGTCCGGGTTTTCGGCGCTGCCGTAGAAGCGGTCCCGGCTACGGCGGATGTACCAGTTGGAAAGGTCGTCCACGACGAAGTCGCCCACGGCCCGCGCCGCGGGCGTCACGTCGTACGCATCGAGGGCGGCCGTGACGGTCGTGACCAGGGCGTGCAGCCGCGAGCGCAGCCACCGGTCGAGGAGCGGGCGCTCCTGCGGTGCCGGATCGCCGGGTCCGGGTGTCCAGTCCTCGGCGTTGGCGTAGAGCGCGAAGAACCGGTACGTGTTCTCCAGCGTGTTGAACGTGCGGCGCACCGATTCGGTTACGGCGTCCGGGTCGTAGCGTTTTGGTGCCCAGGGCTGGCTCACCGTCACGAAGTACCAGCGCAGGGCGTCCGCGCCGAAGTCCGCCACTGCGTCCCAGGGGTCCACGACGTTGCCGCGGGACTTGGACATCTTCTGGCCGTCCCGGTCCAGCAACAGGCCGTTGACCATGACATTTCGATACGCCGGGCCGAGGCCCAGCATCGTGGAGATGGCCAGCAGCGAGTAGAACCAGCCACGCGTCTGGTCCAGGCCCTCACAGATGAAATCCGCCGGGAAATGGCGCTGCCACGCGTCTTCGTTCTCGAACGGGTAGTGCCACTGGGCGAACGGCATGGAGCCCGAATCGAACCACACGTCGATCACTTCCGGTGTGCGTCGCATGGTGCCGCCGCACTCGGCGCACGACCATGTCACCTCGTCGATGAACGGCTTGTGCGGGTCGAAGTCGTCCGCCAGCGGACCGGCCTGCTCCGCCAGCTCGGCGAAAGAGCCCACGACGAGCGTGTGCGAAGGGTCGGCGTCGCACACCCAGATGGGCAGCGGCGTGCCCCAGAACCGGTCCCGGGACAACGCCCAGTCCACGTTGCCCTCCAGCCACTCACCCATCCGGCCCGTGCCCATCTCCGGCGGGTGCCAGCCGATGGCGGCGTTGTTGGCCAGCATGTCGTCCCGGCACTCGGTGGTGCGGGCGTACCAGGAGTCGCGCGCCATGTAGAGCAGCGGGCTGTCGCAACGCCAGCAGTGGGGGTAGGAATGCACCAGCGTGCCGTGATCCAGCACACGGCCCCGCCGCTCCAGGTCCTCCACGAGGATCGGATCCGCGTCCTTCGCGAACAGGCCGCCCACCAGGTCCAGGTCCTCATCGAAACGGCCGGCATCATCCACGGGACGCATCATGGGCAGTCCATGGCGGGCACCTGCGGCGAAGTCGTCTGACCCGAACGCCGGCGCCAGGTGCACCACGCCGGTGCCGTCTTCCGCGCTGACGAAGTCTTCCGCAACAATCTGCCACGCGTTCTGCGCATCGTCGGGCACCGGCACCAGCTCGAACGGCCGCTGATAGCGACGGCCCACCAGCTCGTCCGCCCGGTAGCGGCGACGGACCTCCGCGCCCTCGCCGAACACGGCCTCGACGCGCGCTTCCGCCACGATCAGGCCCCGCCCCTGCCACGCCACCTCGACGTACTCCAGGTACGGGTGCACCGCGAGCGCCACGTTGGACGGCAGCGTCCAGGGCGTCGTCGTCCATGCCACAATGGCCCGGTCCTCCACCTCCCCGTTCGCGTCCAGGAGCGGACAGATGAACGTGAGGGACGGGTCCTCCACGTCCTCGTAGCCCTGAGCCACCTCGTGGGAGCTCAGGGCCGTACCGCAGCGCGGGCAGTAGGGCACGCTCTTGTAGCCCTTGTAGCCGCTCCCACTCCTCCTTGTACGTAAACACGCTCTCGCGGCACACCTCATTGAAGCGTGCCACGCCCACTTCCTCGATCTCGCGCTTGCCGCTGATGCCCAGCTTCTTCTCCGCCTCGATCTCCACCGGCAGGCCGTGGGTGTCCCAGCCCGCGATGCGCGTCACGTGCCGACCACGCATCGTCTGGTACCGGCACACCAGGTCCTTCAGCGTTCGGCTGACCACATGGTGCAGGCCCGGGCGGCCGTTCGCCGTCGGCGGCCCTTCGTAGAACACGAACTCGGGCGCACCTTCGCGCGCCTTCAACGTGCGGGCGAACACGTCGTCGGCTCGCCAGCGCTCCAGGACCGCATCTTCCAGCTGCGTGCGGTGGTCGGGGTACTCCGGATACTTCATCGAATTTCAGGTTGTAGGGGAACGCGACGACCTTTTTGGGGCGCAGCGCGTCATGCCTGTTCCCGTTCGTCCATGCGGGTCAGGACACCCTGGATCAGGGCCGTCAGCTTCGGCTCCGCCTCGCCCGCGACCCGGATGATCTCCGGTACATCCACCGGCTTCAACGCGTCCGGCAGGCCCATGTCCGTGATGATGCTCAGGCCCAGCACACGCATGTCCATGTGCCGCGCCACGATCACTTCCGGCACCGTGCTCATGCCCACCACGTCCGCCCCCAGCGATCGCAGCATGCGATACTCCGCTCGCGTCTCCAGGTTCGGGCCCGTGACCGCCACGAACACGCCCCGGCGCAGGGCCAGGCCCTGTTCCAGGGCCACCGCCTCCGCCAACGCCTGCAACTCGCGGTCGTACGGCTCGGACATGTCCGGGAACCGAGGCCCGAGATCGTCCAGGTTCGGCCCGATCAGCGGGTTGTCGCCCAGCATGTTGATGTGATCGTCCAGCACCATCAGGTCACCCCGCGACCAGAGCGGGTTCATGCCGCCACAGGCATTCGACACGATCAGCACATCCGCCCCCAGCAGCCGCATCACCCGCACCGGGAACGTGATCTCCTTCATCGAATAGCCCTCGTAGTGGTGCAGGCGACCTTCCATGGCCACTACATCCTGCCCGCCGAGGGTGCCCAGGAGCAGACGGCCCGAGTGCGTTTCCACCGTGGGAATGGGGAAATGGGGCAGATCCGGGTACGGGATCGACACCGCCACGTCGATCTCCTTCGCCAGCCCGCCCAGGCCCGTGCCCAGGATGATCGCTACACGGGGCTTCAACGCGCTGTGCGCCCGGACAGCGGAGGCCGCCTCCTCCAGTGCCGCCCGCTGGTCCGTGCCCGGCACTACTTCTCCACCAGCGACGAAGGCTGGTCCGTCTGGCGGCTCCGGCGAGAACCGGACCCCTTCCCTTCCGCCTTCGCCTCGGGCGCCTCCGCATCGGCGTCAGCCTCGCCCGAAGCGGATGCCGCCTCCTCATCCGCCGCGTCGGCCTCGGATTCCTCTGCTCCCTTTTCGGCGTCTTCGGGGACGTCGGGCGCAGCGCCACCCGCGTGCCTCTGGGCCTCCTGATTCGTCAGACGCTCCTCGGCCACGGCCAACTCTGCCATCTCCCGCTCCAGGAAGCTGCGGAATTCGCGCACGACCTGTACACGACGTGCCTGGACCGTCCGAATCAGGGCCTCCTCCTTCACCAGTGCCTGTGCCGCCTGCGTCCGGTGCGTCTCCGCATTCAGCTCAGCTTCCCGCATCATCAGCTGCGCTTCCTTCTCCGCCGCTTCCCGCATCTCGTCCCGCAGCCGTTCCGCAGCCATGAGCGCGTCGACCAGCATCCGCTCCTTCTCCCGGAACTCCGCCAGCTCCTCTTCCAGCTCCCCGACCTGGTCCCGGAATGCCATGTTCGCCTTGACCAGCTCCTCCATGCGGTCGGCGACCAGGTCCAGGAAATCGTTCACCAACTCTCCGTCGTAGCCCCGGAATGCGCGACGAAAATCGCCTTTCTTCTGTCGTACTTCGAGCGGTGTAAGATCGATCATGTGCGTCGCTCCCCGAACAGGACGGTTCCGAGCCTGAGGATCGTCGCGCCCTCCTCGAGGGCGATCTCGAAGTCGTTCGACATCCCCATCGACAGGCCCCCACCCACAACCGGGAACTGTCGCTTCGCTTCTTCCAGCAGGCGCCGCGCCGCGCCGAACGTTTTATGCAGCGTGCCCGCGTCATCCGTCAGCGGCGCCATCGTCATCAAGCCATCCACGTGCAGCCAGGGCAGCTCCACGATCACGCCGAGCGCGTCCACCACCTCCGCACCTTCGAACCCGCCCTTCGTCTCCTCACCGGACACGTTCACCTGCACGTAACCGCGCACTTCTCGCTCTGTCCGCCCCGCCTCCGCCGACAGCGTCCGCGCCAGCCTCAACGAATCGATGGAGTGGATTCGATCGAACAGGGCCAGCGAGCGCCGCACCTTGTTCCGTTGCAGGTGCCCGATCAGATGCCATTCGGCATACGTACGACCCACCGCCGCCACCTTCTCGTCCAGCTCCTGCACCCGGTTCTCGCCCAGCACACCCAGACCCGCCGCGACCGCCGCTCGCACCGCGTCCAGCGGGTGCCCCTTCGTCACCGCCACCAACTCCACTTCGTCCGGGCGCCCCGCCCGCTCGAGCGCCCGGGCGATGCGTTCCCGCACCCGCGGCAGCGTCTCGCGAATTCGTGCATCATACATAAACGTCGAATCTTACCGGCTTGCCAGGGAAAGATCAACGCCGCGCGGGCACAAACAACGAGGGGACCGCGCCCGGCGATCCCCTCGTGACATTGCGGCTCCTGCCGCGCTCGTTCGGCGCCGATCGCTACTGCGTCTGGAACACGATCGGAATCGAGACCCAGACCGGTACCTTCTTGTCCCGGTTCAGGGCCGGCGAGAACTGCATCAGCTGCGCGACCTTCTTGGCCGCCTCGTCGAACGCCTCGTAGCCGCTCGACTGGTTGACCTGCGTCTTCTGGACCTTGCCGTTCTCGTCGATGAAGAACCACATCTGCACCGTGCCGCTGATCCCCGCATCCCGCAGCAGCGGGGGATAGAACCGTTCCAGCGCCTTCGCCACCTCGGTCTTGTTCTTCAACTCCGGCCGGACGGTGAACGGCGTGAAGGTCGGCGCAGCCGAGATGTCCTTCGACTCGGCGGACGGCGGTGGCGGCAGGTTCTCGATCGGGTTCGACTCGAACGTCGTCGGCGCGATGGTGATGTCCTGCTTCACCGATGCAGACGCCACCACCGGCGTCGCCGGCCGCTGAATCGCCTTCGGCGGCGGCGGGATCTTGATCTCCGGCGGGAGCTCTACGGTCTCCAGCTCCTGGGTGGGTCCCATGCTCATGTCCGCCGCCGAGAACTTCGGCATGAACGCGAACACGATGAAGTGGAAGACCGTCGCCACACCCAGCGAACCCCAGAACCAGCTATTGAAGCCTCGCTTGAACCGCTCGTTCGCTGTTTCGCGGACCTCCGGCGACCGTCCCGTATTGGGTCGATTCTCGGTCATCGGTAGCTACCTCCGCTGACGGGTGATTCGCTGCTCGAGATCCGTATAGAACGTCACACGCACGGCGTGTGCCTTTTCCAGCTGTTGCTGCACGGCGTCTATAAAATGATAAGGCACATCGCGGTCTGCCCGCAATACGACGACCAGCTGCTGCTCCGTCTGCTCGTACAGCGGCGCCACCACGGCCGCCACCTGTTCCGGCGGGATGCGGGCGTCGTTGATGTAGATGGTGCCGTCCTTCTCCACGTAGACGTGCAGGATGTCCTTGCGCGGCTCGTCCAGCTTCTGCGTCGCCTCCGCCACCGGCCACGGCATCTTCCGGGGCCGCTCCTTCGGGAACGTGGTGCTGACCATGAAGAAGATGAGAAGCAGGAACGCCATGTCGGCGAGCGACGACGACGGAATGTCACTCGACGCTTTCGACTTACGTTCGAATGGACCGCGGTCAGCCATGGCTCACTGCTCCAGCATCTGAAGGGAGATGCGCTCCGCGCCGGCCTGCTGCAACTGGTCGAGCACGTCGATCATGTACTTGTAGGGCGCGTTCGGCGCGGTCTTCACTGAAGCGATCAGGTTGGGATTCTGCTCCGATTCCAGGCGCCAGATATCCCCGATCTGACGCGACGGGACCGACTGCACCTGCGGGCTCGCGCCTCGCTTCACGTCCACCACGCCGGTGGGCTGCACCATCAGGTGCAAGATGTTCTTCTGCGAGACCGCTACCGTCTTCTGGGACTCCGGCAGCACGATCGGCAGCCCGTGCTCCTCGTCGAAGATCGTCGTGGTCAGAAAGAAGATCAGCAGCAGGAACGCGATGTCCGCCATCGACGAGGTCGGAATCTCGCCGGACGCCCTCGACTTCTTCTTGAGAATCGCCATGTGTCGTCGTCAATCCCGGTTGCCGTTCCTACTCTTCTACCCCGCCCGACTCGCCAGGCTCCACGCGCGGCTTTTCCGCCGGCTCCGTGTCGCTCAGCGTGGACGCGGGTCGGGGCCGTTCTTCCAGCGCCTGGGCCGGCACACCACCCGGCGCCCCCGCCAGCTGGAGCTGACCCTGTTGTTCCATGCGATAGATCATGTCCAGCACCGCACGAGTGCCTTCCTCCATGTCCACGATCAGCTTGTCGATCCGGGTCACGAAGTAATTGTAGGCGATGTTCACCGGCACGGCGATGATCAAGCCGGTTGCCGTCGTGATCAGGGCGATCTTGATGCCTCCCGCCACCAGCGATGCCTCCACCTGGCCCGCCTGCGCGATGGCACCGAACGCCGAGATCATGCCGGCCACCGTGCCGAGGAAGCCCATGAGCGGGGCCACGTTCGCCACCGTCGCCAGAACGACCAGGCCACGTTCCAGGAAGCCGAGCTCGATGAAGCCCGTGGTCTGCACCGCCTTCTCGATGTCCGCGCCTGACGCCTTCTCCTCCTTCAGACGCCTGAGACCGGACAGCAGAATCGCCGCGACGGGACCCGGCGTTCCCTCCGCGACCTGAATCGCGTCTTCCAGCTGCCCCTGCTCTCCCAGGTCGCCGACCTGATCCAGCACGAAACGCGACTTGCGATGCGCCACCCACAGCGTCCACGCCTTCGCGATGATGACGCCGAGCCCCAGGAGCGAGCACAGCACCAATGGGTACATCATCACGCCGCCGTCGGCGAACAGCTGCATCAAGTTGAATTCGGTACCTTGCAAGAGTCGCTCCCTCGCAGGAGGTTGCGTCAAAATCGCCCTGCTGGATGATATTCGACGGAATGTAGAAGCCGTGCTGCGGCCTGTCAACGCGCCTCGGCGGTGACCTGTGGGGTCGACCCTTCAGGTCCCGCCAGCGCGCTCCTGAGCCGCTCGCCGCCCACATTTCGCTCCAAGCGGCCACGACTCGCGATGGAAACCTGGGCGGTTTCCTCGCTCACCACAATGACCACGGCATCCGTCTCCTCCGAGAGGCCGAGCGCCGCGCGGTGCCTCGTTCCCAGGCTCTTGTCGGCCACCGGGAACTGTGTGAGCGGCAGGATGACGCCGGCCGCGATGATGGTGTCGCCCTCCACCAGCACCGCACCGTCGTGCAGGGGGCCGTAAGGCGCGAAGATGCTGACCAGGATGTCGGCGGACATGCGCGCCTGGATGCGCGTGCCCGTTTCCGCATATTCGTCCAAGCCCACGGCTCGCTGCAGGGCGATGATGGCGCCGATCCGCGCCCGGGACAGTCGGTCCACCGCCTCCACCAGTTCGTCCGCCACCTCGCTCTCTTCCATCTTGTTGAACAGGTGGAGCATGCGGCTGCGGCCCAACCGCGCCAGGGCCGCACGCAGCTCGGGGTGGAAGATGATGATGGCGGCAATGGCCCCGTACTGGAACAGCTTCTCCAGCAGCACGCGAATCAGGTTCAGGTCCAGCAGGCGGGCCAGAAGGTACGTGATGGCCACAAGCAGCAGGCCGATCAGCATCTGCATGGCGCGCGTCCGGGCGGCGAGACGCAGGACGTAGTACACCGCCACGGCAACGATGACGATCTGGATCAGGTCCTTGGGGCGGGGCAGCAGAAACGCATAGCGGCCGAGCATCTGCATCAGCGTTCTGCGCGGATGGCGTGGGCGACGGTCAGGGCCTGGCGCACCGGCCCCACATCATGGACCCGGAAGATGCTGGCGCCGCGGTCGAGGGCGGCGACGCAGGCCGCGATGGTGCCCGGCAGCCGGTCTTCGGGTGGCGCACCGCCGGCCAACTCGCCAATGAAGCGCTTGCGGGAGGGGCCCACCAGGATCGGCCGGCCCAGGGCGGCAATGCGGGGCAGGCCGGCGAGAACGTCGACGCTGTGGTCGGTGCGCTTGGCGAAGCCGAGGCCTGGGTCGACGACGATGGACGCCTCGTCCACTCCGGCCTCTGCGGCGCGCTGCAGGGCGACCGACAGCTCGCGCACGACGAGCCCGACGGCATCCGCGTCGTAGTCGGCCTCGTCATAGCTCGCCATGCGTTCCACCGTTCCACGGGAATGCATCAGCACCAACCCGGCTCCGTGCTCTGCGACCAGGGGACCCAGCGCGGGATCCAGGCGGAGGCCCGAGACATCGTTTACGATGGCAGCGCCCTCCGCCAAGGCGGCGCGGGCAACGTCGGATTTCACCGTATCCACGGACACGGGTACCTGAGGATACCGACGAGCCAGCGCGCGCACCACGGGCACAACGCGGCTCACCTCCAGGTCCGCCGACACGGCGCGTGCGCCAGGGCGCGTGGATTCCCCGCCCACATCCAGCAGGTCCGCGCCCTCTTCCAGCATCGCGTCCGCGCGGGCCAGCGCTTCCGAAGGGTCCGTGCTGCGGCTGCCTGCCCAGAAGGAGTCCGGGGTCACGTTCAGGATGCCCATGACTCGCGGCCTGTCGAGCGACAGCGAGCCGAGGCCCGTGCGCCAGGCCCGCTGCCCGGACAGGACGCCGGCCTCGTTCATCCCTCCGGATCCGGCTCCGCGTCCGCCGGCGTGCGCCTCGCCTCGCTGCCGAGCGCCCGCGCCGTGACGACTTCCTCATCCGTGCGTCGGCCCGCCCGCACATCGGGCGCGGGCTCGCGCGCTGTTTCCGGACCGGGTTCGGCTTCGATGGGCGCCGGCGCCGGCAGCGGCTCTCCTGCCTCCAGCAACCCGATTTCTTCCCGGTCCAGCGTCTCGCGCTCCAGGAGCGCCTCGGCGAGGCGATCGAGCAGGTCACGATTCGCGTCGAGCGTGCTGCGAGCATGCACGAAGGCTTCGTCCAGGAACCGCTTCACTTCGTCGTCCACCAACTCGGACGTGCGCTCGGAGATCTCGCGGCGCTGTACCAGCTCTCGGCCCAGGAACACCTCCTGCTCCGAGTCCCCCACAGCCATGGGCCCGACATGCTCGCTCATGCCGAACTTCGTGACCATGCGACGCGCCATGTCCGTGGCGCGCTCGATGTCGTTGCCCGCCCCGGTGGTGATCTTGTCCGACCCGAAGATCATCTCTTCCGCAGCACGGCCGCCGAACAACATGGCCAACCGGGCCAGCAGGTAGTCCTTGGAGTAGGAGTGGCGATCCTCTTCCGGCAGGGACGCGGTGACGCCCAGCGCCCGGCCGCGCGGCACGATGGTGATCTTGTGGACCGGGTCCAGGCCCGGCGTGCGCAGCGCCACGACGGCGTGGCCCGCCTCGTGGTACGCCGTCAGCTTCCGCTCCGACTCGGAAAGCACCATGCTCTTGCGCTCCGCACCGAGCATGATCTTGTCCTTGGCCTCCTCCAGGTCCTCCATTGTGACCTTTTCCCGGCTATATCGCGCGGCCAGCAGCGCCGCCTCATTCACCAGGTTGGCCAGATCGGCACCGCTCATGCCCGGCGTGCCGCGCGCAAGGTCCGAGATGACGACGTCATCCGACAGCGGCACCTTCTTCAGATGCACCCGCAGGATGCCTTCACGGCCCTTCACGTCCGGCGCGTCCACGACGATCTGTCGGTCGAACCGGCCCGGCCGCAGCAGTGCCGGGTCGAGCACGTCAGGGCGGTTCGTCGCCGCGATGAGGATGACGCCTTCGTTGGACTCGAAGCCGTCCATCTCCACCAGTAACGCGTTCAACGTCTGTTCGCGCTCGTCGTGGCCGCCGCCCAGGCCGGCGCCCCGGTGCCGACCCACCGCATCGATCTCGTCGATGAAGATGATGCACGGGGCGTTCGTCTTGCCCTGCTCGAACAGGTCGCGCACGCGAGAAGCGCCCACACCCACGAACATCTCCACGAAGTCCGATCCGGACATGGAGAAGAACGGACGGCCCGCTTCGCCCGCTACTGCCCGGGCCAACAGCGTCTTGCCGGTGCCCGGCGGGCCCACCAGCAGGGCGCCCTTGGGCAGCCGGCCGCCCAGGCGCGTGAACCGCTGGGGATCCTTGAGGAACTCGATGATCTCGACGAGCTCCTCCTTCGCCTCGTCGGCGCCCGCAACGTCCGCAAAGGTGACCTTGGGCGTGTCGCCCGAGAGCACCTTCGCCTTGGACTTGCCGAACTGGAACGCCTTCGAGCCGCCCGATTGCATCTGGCGCAGCATGAAGATCCAGATGGCGAACAGCAGCACCCACGGCAGGATGGAAAGCAGCAGAGCCACCCAGTTCTGGCGCGCCTCTGCACCCTTGATGCTCACATTGTGCTGCTCCAGCACCGGCAGGTACTGGTCGCTGCCCGGCACGGGAAGGGTCACGACGAATTTGCGCACCTGGTGGTCGCCCACCGCGATGGGCGTACGCAGGTCACCCTCGATCT
>JARRJS010000070.1:0-47475 GCA_037388885.1 Gemmatimonadota bacterium | reverse complement strand
GTCTGCCGCCTTGGCCTTCTTCACGGCGTCGGGCCAGGCGTAGACCAGGGTGCCGGCCGCTTTGTAGCCGTCGTGGTAGGCGATGGAGACCTTCAGCTTGTCGGTGGGCGGGCCGCCCCGCACACCGGATACCCGCACACGGTTCTGGCCGTCCTCTTCCAGGCGGATCGTCGTGAAGTCGGCGACGGCGTCGGGCGTGATGTACTCGTGCGGATCGCCCATCTCGTACAGCAGCTGCTCCTTGACGACGGCCGGCGTGATGCGGCCGCCGGTGCCTTCGTGCTTGGTCACGACGAAGCTGCCGTCGGGGTATGCCTCGATGATGGGGTAGCCGATGTCCGCCAGGTCCGGCATGGTCTCCCAGTCGATCAGGCAGTTCCCGCCGGAGGCCTGGGCGCCGCACTCGTTGATGTGGCCCGCGACGATGCCCGCCGCCAGCCGGTCGTAGGCATCGGGCGCCCAGTCGAACGTGTACATCATGGGCGCGTACGTCAGCGCTGTGTCGGTGGAACGACCCGTCACCACGACGGTGGCGTCGCGCCGGAGCGCTTCCACGATGGGCGCCGCGCCGATGTAAGCGTTGGCGCTCTCGACCCGGTCAATGACCGTCTCCAGCGCCTCGCCCGTCTCCATGTTGCGCAGTGCATGGCCCTGCTCAACCAGGTCATCCAGCCGGTCCAGGATGTCGTCGCCCGTGATGACGCCGATGCGGGCGCGCCCCGCCTGGCCCGCCTCGCGCGCAGCTTCCAGCAGGGCATCCCGGCAGGCGCCCAGGTTCACGCCACCGGCGTTGGAGATGATGCGGATGCCGCGGTCCACCGCGTCGGGCAGCAGGTCCTGCACGATGGGCACGAAGTCGCGGGCATACCCCTGAGACGCGTCCCGGGACTTCTGCTTCTGCAGGATGGACATGGTGACTTCGGCCAGATAATCCAGCATGAGGTAATCGATGGGTCCGCGCCGCACCTGCTCGGCCGGTGCGTCCAGACGATCTCCCCAGAATCCCTGGCCGGAGGCGATGCGGATGGGTCGATTCCGGTCAGCCATGTTGGTGTGTCCGCACAGTCAGCTCGCTCTCCAATAACGAATTCGAGTTCGAGTTCGAGTTCGAGAACCGGTCGTGCATCGCGACCGGCGTGATCAACTTTCTTCGCCCGTGAGGGCGCCCGCAAGCGGCCCGCCCCGAAGCACCAGCCAGCCGGCCACGCCGGCCACGAGAGACGCTCCGAGCACCGCCACCTTCGTCAAATCCAGGTCCGGCGTGTCGCCGAAGGCCAGGTCGCCGATGAACAGGGACATGGTGAAGCCCACACCCGAAAGCAGGCCGACGCCGGTCATCTGCCGCCCCGTGACACCCGGCGGCAGGCGGGCCAGGCCCAACCGTACGGCCAGCCACGCCAGGGCGCCGATGCCCAGAGGCTTGCCCAGCAGCAGGCCCAGGCCGACGCCCGCGACCACCGGGGAAACCACGGCCGCGGCCATCCCGGGCGTGAACGTCACACCTGCGTTCGCCAGGGCGAACAGCGGCATGACCCCGTAGGCCACCCAGGGCACCAGCGCGTGCTCCACGGTGAGCAGGGGCGACTGGACGCCTTCCGCCGCCTGTTCCAGTCCTTCCAGGGCCGCTTCCTGCTGCATGTTGAGGCGCGCCGCGTTCAGCCGAGGGCCCGCCGCTTCGAACTCCCGCAGATAATGGCCCGCCCGGTTGATGAACTGCCCGACGTCGATCCGGGTGCCTACGGGAACGGTCGCGGCGAGGAGCACACCGGCCACCGTGGCGTGGACACCTGACCGCAGCACGAAGATCCAGAGGGCCACGCCCAGCCAGGCATAGATGGCCGGCCGGCGCACGCCGGCGCGATTGACAGCGATGAGCAGCAGCAGGACCACCGCGGCGGCCGCCAAACTGCGCCCATCGATGCCCGAGGCGTAAAACAGGGCGATGACGAGCACGGCCCCCAGGTCGTCCACGATGGCGAGGGCGGCGAGAAAGACGCGCAGCTGGGCGGGCACCCGATCGCCCAACAGCGCCAGCACTCCCAGGGCAAAAGCGATGTCGGTGGCCATCGGGATGCCCCAGCCGCCGGCGGCGGGCGTGCCCGCGTTGAACGCCAGGAACACGGCCGCTGGCAGGAGCATGCCACCGATCGCCCCTGCGATGGGCAGCGCCGCGTTGCGGAGGGATGCCAGCTCCCCCACGAGCATTTCACGCTTGATCTCGAGGCCCACCAGGAAGAAGAACACGGCCATCAGGCCGTCGTTGATCCAGTGGTGCAGGGACTGGCCCAGCTGGAAGGGGCCACCGCCCACCACGATCTTCGTTTCCCAGAGGTGGAAGTAGCTGTCCCGCCACGGCGAGTTGGCCCAGACCAGTGCGACGACGGCACAGGCCAGGAGGAGCAGCCCGCTGGTGGACTCGGCCCGGAAGAACTCCTGGAACGGAAGAACGATCCGGCGCACCAGCGCTTGGCTGGTGCGCCCCGGCGGGCCCGGCACCTTCATATCGTGTCGGGGGTCGCGAGGCCGAAGGGACCCAGATGCGGCCCGCGGTTGTGCAAGCCGGCACGCAGTGCGAAAGCGACTTCCGCGCGCAGCCGTTCCGGTTCCAGCACGGCGTCCACGAATCCGCGTGCGGCGGCGAAGCGCGCATCCAGCTGACGCTCGTAATCCTGGCGCACCGCCTCGATCTTCGCCGCCAGCTCTTCGTCCGGCTGCTGCCCTTCCTCCTTCAGCTTCTCGAGCTGTGGCCCGAACAGCGCCACGACCGCGCTCTCGCCTTCCATCACACCCATGCGGCCGGTGGGCAGCGTGTAGATGAAGTCGGGATCGAAGCCCTGGCCCGACATGGCGTAGTACCCGGCGCCCGACGCGTGGTTGATGGTCAACACGACGATGGGCACGCTGGCCGCGGACATGGCCTCCACGAAGCGCGCGCCCGCCCGGATGATGCCCGACTGCTCCGCCTCCACGCCCACCATGAAGCCGCTCACGTCCTGCACGAACAGGATCGGCGTGCGATGCCGGTCCATGGTCTCGATGAAGTAGGCCGACTTCTCCGCGCTGTCCGTGTAGATGATGCCGCCGAACTTGGGCGCGCCGCCGTGCGGGTCCTTGATCATGCCGCGGGCGTTGGCGAGGACGCCCACTTCCATCCCCTCCACGCAAGCCGTGCCGCAGAGCATCTCCGGCGAGTTGTCCGCCTGGAACTCATCGAAGCGGCCGCCGTCCAGCAGCGTGTCCAGCAACGCCCGCACGTCATAGGGCTGACGGTGGTCATCCGGGAGGATGTCATAGATATCGGCGCCTTTCCTGGCCGCCGGCTCCGGCTCGTGGACGCCTATGGTGGGCGGTGCGTACGGCAGCTCCTGGATCAGCTCCCGGATGTGGGACACACACTCCCGGTCATCGGGCGAGCGGTAGTGCGCCACGGCGCTGATGGCGTTGTGGGTCCAGGCGCCGCCCAGCTCCTCGGCGTCCACGGTGGCGCCCGTGGCGCCCTTGACCAGGTTCGGGCCGCCCAGGCCCATGAAGCTCGTGCCCTCCACCATGAGCATGACGTCCGACAGTGCCGGCAGGTAGGCGCCGCCGGCGATGCACGGCCCCATGACCGCCGCGATCTGCGGCACGCGCAGGTAGCGCCGCATGATGGAGTTGTAGTAGAAGATGCGCGCGGCACCGTACTGCCCCGGGAACACGCCGCCCTGGTACGGCAGGTTCACGCCTGCGGAGTCCACCAGGTAGACGATGGGGATGCGGCAGCGCATGGCGATCTCTTGCGCCCGCAGCATCTTCCGGATGGTCTCGGGCCACCAGGAGCCTGCTTTCACCGTGGCATCGTTGGCCACGACGACGATGGGCCGGCCGTGCACTTCGCCCAGGCCGGTGACCACGCCGGCACCGGGCGCCTGCCCATCGTACTGGTCATGCGCCACCAGCAGGCCCACCTCGTGAAGCGGCGTGCCCGGATCCAGCAGGAGCGATATGCGCTCGCGCGCGGTCAGCTTCCCCTGGTCGTGCTGGCGCTGGATCTTGTCGGGACCACCCCCTTGGCGCAGGCGTTCCGACAGCTCCCGCAGCTCCTCCGTGAGTCGCCTAAGCTTCCCGGTCCCGGCCATGTTCCTGGAACCACTCCCGGATGTAGTCGACGGCGTCGGACGTTGGCGTCCCCGGCCCGAACAACCTGCCCACACCCATCTCCCGGAGGGCCTCGATGTCCTCCTCCGGAATGATGCCGCCGCCCGTCAGCAGCATGTGCTCCGCACCCTGCTCCTCAAGCAGCTCCAGGACCCGCGGAAAGAGCGTCATGTGGGCGCCCGAAAGGATGGACAGGGCCACGACATCCACGTCTTCCTGCACGGCGGCGTTCACGATCATCTCGGGCGTCTGGTGGAGCCCGGTGTAGATGACCTCGAAGCCTGCGTCTCGAAGGGCGCTGGCGACGACCTTCGCGCCGCGGTCGTGTCCGTCCAGCCCGGGCTTCGCCACGAGCACTCGTATCTTTCGTTCCGGCATGATCGATCAGGGTTGCGGCTGCATCACGCCCGCTTCATATCGCGACGACAAGGTACGGACGCGACAATGGGGCGGCAAGCAAAACGGCGCCGTTTCTCCGCCCACAAACGCACCATCCGGGCCGGAGCACGTTCCCGGGCCGGCGGGTTGGCTCAGTCCCGCTGTGCAAGGACGATCAGGCGGTCCGATCGCTGGCGAAACGGCGAGCCGTCCCAGCCGCCGAACCAGAGCGCCGGACGCAAACCGGCGGCCCGCAGCATCCCGTCCAGCTCCGTGGCCGTGCGCACGCGGAACGCGCTCCGCTTGCGCCCGGTCGAACGCTTCCGGCGCCAGCGCAACGACTCGTAGCTCACTCCCCGAACCGGATCGAAGCGACGGCGCACGCTCACCCGGGTTCCGTCCGGCAGCTCCCAGGCGTCGCGCGCCGCGAAGCTCGTCACGACGTCGTCGCGGTGCATGGTCTCCAACAGGAATCGGCCGCCCGGCCGCAGCACGCGCCGGGCTTCCGCCATGGCGCGCACGTCTTCGGCGTCGTCAAGGAACAGGCCGAGACTCGAGTACAGGTTCACAACGGCGTCGAACGACCCGTTCCGGAACGGCAGCTCCCGCATGTCCGCCGCCGCGAAGCGAGGCGTGAGGCCCCGGGCGTGACCCTGGTCGGCCGCCTGCGCCAGGAAAACGTGCGACAGATCGGTGCCGAACACGTCCTGGCCCGCCTCGGCAAGCAGGTTTGTGTGGCGGCCCCACCCGCACGGCAGGTCCAGAACGCGCGCGCCCAGAGGCAGGCCCAACATATCCAGCATGGCGGCGACCTCGCGGCGGTTGCCGGCCTCCCCGAACCGGTGGCCGTGGAGACGCAGATAGGTCGTGTCGAAGTGGTGGCGCCACCACGGTTCTTTCATGGGAATCGCCTCAACCGCCGCCCGCGTCGTCCACGCCCGACCGGGAATGCAGCGTGAGGGCGAGACGCGTGACCCGCCGGCCGTTCATCGAGATGACACGGAGCCGGCCACCCTCGAACGTCACCGTGTCGCCACGCCGCGCGATCCGACCCAGCCGACCCATGACGTAGCCCGCCATGGTCGTGTAGTCTTCTTCCGGCAGCGACAGGTCGAAGCGCTCGTGGCGGGAGGGCGGGGAGCACCTGTCGGACCTGGTGCGGCCGGCGCCGTTCCGCCGAATTCGTCCACCACGATGGCCATGTGGATCCGGTCCCGCTGCATGTCTCGCAGCAGGTCCTCCACCGTCTTGCTATCCGGCACGAACGCCGCCGGCCGCACCAGGTCCGACAGGTGCTCCCCGCCCTCCCGCCGCGCCCGCCAGACGTCCCGCGCCAGCACGATGCCGGCGATCCGGTCCAGGGAGTCCTCGTACACCGGCAGCCGCGAATGGCCCGCGTCCAGGATCTCCCGCGCCGCCTGGTCCAGCGGCGTGTCCAAGGGCAGGGCCACGATCTCCGTGCGCGGCGTCATCACTTCGCCGGCCGTCGTCTCCGACAGGTCGAAGATGCCACGGATCATCTCCACCGGCTCCTTTGCCAGCAGGCCGGACTCGTAGCTCTGGCGGAGCAGCATCTCGATCTCTTCGGGCCGGTGCACGCGCTGCGCTTCGTGAGGCGGCCTCAGGCCCAGCGCCCGCAGAATGAGATTTGCGAGGCCGTTGAGCGTGTAGATGAACGGCGCAAAGACGCGCGTGAAGGTCACCAGGGGGCCCGCCGTCCACAGACTCAGCGATTCCGGGAACAGGATGGCCAGGGATTTGGGCGCAAGCTCCCCCAGCACGATGTGCATGACCGTAATGAGCACGAAGGCCGCGGCGCCCGCGACCGTGTGCGTGGCGATGGCGCTCCACGGCGCCGGCAGGTGGCCGAACCACTGGATCAGGACCGCGGCCAGCGTGCTCTCGCCCACCCAACCGAGACCCAGCGACGCCAGCGTGATCCCCAGCTGCGTAGCCGACAGGTAATGGTCCAGGTGGCTGATGGCGTGATCGGCCAGCCGGGCCATGCGGTGGCCCGAAGCCGCCAGCGTCGCAATGCGCGTATGGCGAGCCCCCACCAGGGAGAACTCGGCGGCGACGAAGAAGGCGTTGACCAGGACCAGCAGCAGGGCCAGACCCAGCCGCCAGAGGATGCCGGTTGCGCTCAGGGTGCCGATGATGTGCGGTTCCATTCAGTCGGTCGCCGCCTGCGCGTGGTCCGCCAGCCATGCCGGCAGCTCAGCCAGGGAGCGGATGGACGGCGCGTCTGTGTCTTCCGTTCCGGAAGGGTCCAGCAGGATCCCCTGCACACCGGCCGCGCGGGCGCCCACCACGTCGATCTCGTAGATGTCGCCCACGTGCACCGCCAAGGGCGGCTCCACGCCCGCCCGCTCCAGCGCGATCCGGAAGATGCCGGGGTCCGGCTTCTCCACGCCCACCACGGCGGAATCCACCACGAAATCCAGGTATCGGCGCAGGCCCGCCAGCTCCAGGAACGACTCCACGCGGCCGTCCGCGTTCGACACCACGCCCAGCGTATAGCCACGCCCGCGCAGCGTCCGCAACGCGGCTTCCGTCCCATCCTCCACGTCGACCCACAGGCGTCCGTCGCGATGACGCTCCATGATGGCCTTCACGACGCCCTCCACGGCTGCATCCGGACAGCCGGTCGAACGCACGAACGCGTCCCAGAAGATGCGCAGACGCGTCGCGTCATCTTCCGACGACTCACTCAGCAGCACGGAACGAAGAAGGTCCCGGGCGCTCCGCTCCGCGGCGTCCATGTTCCCAACTTCGACCTTCACGCCGCAGTCCGCCAGCAGCTTCAGGATGAATGACCGGTCCGGATGGATGAGCGTCCCGCCAGCGTCCAGGAACACCGCTTCGAAGTCCATCAAAAGAATACGGGCTCCTTGAAGCTGCCGTAAACCTCCTCCAGCGTGTGACGGATCTCGAACAGCGTACACGACGCTCGCACGCATTCCAGCATCGGCTCGATCACGTTCTCGCCGTCGTGCGCGGCCTGCTTCAGCACCGACAGCGTGCGCGCCACTGCGTCATCGTCACGCCGTGCCCGCAGCTCCGCCATGCGCTCCTGCTGCCGGCGCTCCGATGCCTCCCCGATCTTCAGGATGTCGATATCCGTCTCGTCGTTGCCGCCCAGGAAGTCGTTCACGCCCACCACCAGCCGCTGACCCTCCTCGATCTCCCGCTGCTGCCGCTCCGCGCTACGCGCGATCTCCTGCTGGAAATAACCTTCCTCGATGCCCGGCACCACACCACCGATCCGTTCCACTTCCTCGAAGATCGCCTCCGCCTCCGCCTCCAGCCGTTCCGTCAGCGACTCCACGTAATACGAGCCCGCCAGCGGGTCGATGGTGTTGGGCACCCCCGTCTCGTACGCCAGGATCTGCTGCGTCCGCAGCGCGATGCGCACCGCCTTCTCCGTCGGCAGCGCCAGCGTCTCGTCCATGGAGTTGGTATGCAGCGACTGCGTACCACCCAGCACCGCCGCCAGCGCCTGATAGGCCACCCGCACGATGTTGTTCTCCGGCTGCTGCGCCACCAGCGACACACCCGCCGTCTGCGCGTGCGTCCTCAGACGCCACGACTCCTCCTTCTTCGCGCCGTACACGCCCCGCATACGCCGCGCCCAGATGCGCCGCGCCGCACGGAACTTCGCCACTTCCTCGAAGAACTCGTTGTGCACGTCGAAGAAGAAGGAGAGACGCGGCGCGAATTCGTCCACGTCCAAACCCCGCGCCATGCCCCGCTCCACGTACTCGAAGCCGTTGCGAAGCGTGTACGCCAGCTCCTGCGCCGCCGTCGCACCCGCCTCCCGGATATGGTAGCCGCTAATGGAGATGGGGTTGTACTTCGGCGCATGCTCCGAGCACCACTCAAACATGTCCACGATCAGCTTCAGCGCAGGCTCCGGTGGGTAGATCCACGCGTGCTGCGCCATGTACTCCTTCAAGATGTCGTTCTGGACCGTGCCCCGAAGCTTGTCGGGGCTCACACCCTGCCGCTCCGCCGCCACCACGTAGAACGCGAACAGGATGATCGCCGGGCCGTTGATCGTCATGGACACCGACACGTCCCCCAGCGGGATCCCGTCAAACAGCGTCTCCATGTCCGCCGGGCTCGAGATCGCCACCCCGCACTTCCCCACCTCCCCCAGTGAGCGCGGATGATCCGAGTCGTAGCCCATGAGCGTCGGGAAATCGAACGCCACGCTCAACCCTGTCTGGCCCTGCTCCAGCAGGTAGTGGTAGCGCTGGTTCGTCTCCTCCGACGTGCCCATGCCCGCGAACTGGCGCATCGTCCACAAGCGCGTGCGGTACATCGTCGTGTACGGCCCCCGCGTGAACGGAAACGCACCCGGCACGCCGAGGCTCCGAAAGTACTCCCAGTCTGCCGGTGTATCTGCCGGTGTATAAAGCGGTTGGACTTCGTCACCTGAGATCGTGTCGAAGGTCACGTCCCGCTTGGGAATCTGGGCGTAGGCCGCCTGCCAGTCGGCGAGCCGGGCCTTCAGCTCCCGGATCTCGGCCTCACGGCGCCGGATCTGTTCTTCGAGCTCGGCGGGATCGGTGTGGACCGGTGTTTCGTTCTCGACAACGCCCATGACTGGCCATCCTGTGAGCTGGCCCCCGAGAGGGAGCCGGACCCCGAAACAGGGAATTGTTTGACGTGTGCACGTTACCCCGTGACGGCGCGCACGATCCGCGCCGCGACGGCGTACGGTGTGGTGTTTCCGTTCTCCAGGTCGGGCATGGCTTCGTCCAGGATGCGTGCGCCGTTTCCGTCGAACCAGGCCACGCCGACGAGGGTGCGCCGGACGACATCGCGGACGCGGTCCGCCATTCGCCTCTGGCGCCGGCGTGCGAGCTCGCCGGACGCCTGGAGCCAGGCGCGATGCGCATCCACGGCCGCCAGGAGCTCATCGACGCCCTCCCCGTTCTGGGCGTTGGTCCTGAGGACCGGGATCGCCCAGGCCTCACCACCCACCGCCTCCTCTTCATCGTTGATCGACGGTCGACGATCGACGGCGGCCCCGTGATGTCCGGCCCGCCCGCGCAACGCCTGGCCTGACCTGAGATGCAGCATGAGCTCGACTTCGTGGGCGAGGCGGTCGGCACCGGGCCGGTCGGCCTTGTTGATGACGAAGAGGTCGGCGGCTTCCATGAGGCCGGCCTTCATGGTCTGGATGGAGTCGCCGGATTCGGGCACGAGGACGACGATGGTGGTATCGGCGGTGGCGGCGATATCGAGCTCCGACTGGCCGACGCCGACGGTTTCCAACAGGAC
Source organism: Gemmatimonadota bacterium (assembly GCA_037388885.1). Lineage (GTDB taxonomy): Bacteria > Gemmatimonadota > Gemmatimonadetes > Longimicrobiales > RSA9 > JARRJS01. The sequence continues at coordinate 37,674 of JARRJS010000070.1, read as the reverse complement.
GCGATCGAAGCCGAAGGCGTCGAGGACGTCGGCGACTTCCTTGGTGGTGACGGCGAGGCCGCCGACGGAGCCGCGGGTGGCCATAGAGCGGATGAAGACACCGTCGTCCTGTGCGATGTCGTTCATGCGGATGCGGTCGCCCAGGAGCGCGCCGCCGGTGAACGGGGACGTGGGGTCGACGGCGACCACGCCGACGGATTCGTCGCGTTTGCGCAGGCGTTCGATGAGTGCGGCGGACAGCGTCGACTTGCCGGCGCCGGGCGGGCCCGTAATGCCAACGCGGTGGGCGTGGCCGAGGCGGTGGTGGAGCGTGTGCAGCAGGGCCTGGTGGCCCTCACGCTCGTTCTCGATCACCGAGATGACGCGAGCCAGGGCCGTGCGCCGCCCGGCGTCGAAGGCATCCAGGAGCGCGCGTCGCTCGGCAGAAAGCGTCGTCTGTCGGCGGGTCGTGTTGTCCGTCATCACAGGCATTTTCGCGGCAAAACAGGCCGGTTGTCAAACATGCGTGTTCCCGTGTTGGCCCGGCTGCGCGGGCCGGTCGGCGAGCTGCTCCCGCTCGCGTGCACCGGGCCGGATGCCGCGGGCGTGGCGTAGCGGACTCTCCAGGAGGTGGATGGGAATGAACACGGTGACGACGAACATGAAGAGGGCGACGGCCAGGCCGATGAGGAGCAGCCAGACGTTGCGGAGGGCGATGAACGTGATGGACGAGATGAGCGCGATGGTGAGGGCGAAGATGCTGAACAGGATGCGTCGCGACTGGAGCAGGACGAGCCGTTCGAGGCGAAGCAGGTCGCGGGGGTGCATGCGGACGCGCAACTCTTCGCGCTCGGCGCGATGCACGACGTCCCGCACGCCGCCGAGCACGGCGCGGGTCTCGTCCATCAGGCTGAGGGCCACCTGGGTCGGCTCGCGGCCGGCAGCGTGGAGCAGGTCGCCGCGCATGGCGAGGACGACAGGTCGCGCGGCCTGCACGCCATTGAAATCGGGATTGTAGCGGAACCCGATGCCTTCCAGCAGGGCGGCGGCCCGGAAGAAGTAGACGAGCTCCCTGGGCAAGACGAGGGGCCAGGTGTAGAAGGTGTCCATGATCTCGCTCAGGATCTCCTGCACTCGTTCCACGCCCAGCTCCCGGGCGCGCTCCACGACGCCCAGGATCTCGGCAGCGGCGTCGCGGATCTCCGCGCGGGAAATGTCCGGGTCGATCATGCCGAGCTCATACATGCCGTTGATCATGCCGTCGATGTCCTGGCGCGCGGTGGCCAGGGCGACCCGCACGAGTCGTTCGCGCGTGGCCGGCCGCAACGGCACCACCATGCCCCAGTCCAGGAAGACGATCCGGCCTTCCCGGTCCACCAGCAGGTTGCCCGGATGGGGGTCGGCGTGCAGGAACCCCTGGACCAGCAGCATGCGCAGGTAGACCTCGATGAAGGTGTTCATGAGGCGCGCGTGCGAGATCTCGCCGGTGGCGATGCGACTGTCCAGGGCGTCGATCTTGTCGCCGTCCACCCACTCCATCACCAGGACCCGGCGCCGGGTGAGCGCGTCGTGAACGTCCGGCGCCCGCACCCGGCCATCGTTCGCGAAATGTCTGCGGAATCGCTGCAGGTGCTCCGCTTCCTGCCGGAAATCCATCTCGACGCCCACCTTCACCGCGAACTCGCCCACCACGCTGGTGAGCGCCTTGACGTGGTGGTCGTTGGAGAACAGCAGGTTCAGGACGACGAGGAGGCTGTAAGAGATGTCCAGGTCGACGGCGATGAGCTCCTCGACGCCCGGGCGCAGCACCTTGACCGCCACGGGCCGGCCATCCAGGTCCGCGCGGTGCACCTGTCCCAGGCTGGCCGTCGCCACCGGCGTGTCGTCGAACGCGGAGAAGAGCTCACCTACGGGCGCCCCCTCTTCTGCTTCGATCACCGACCGGATGGCCTCCGGGCGGTCGGGCGGCACGTGGTCCTGCAGCGTGCTGAGGACGGACAGATAGGGCTGCGGCAGGATGTCCGCGCGGGCGCTGAACACCTGGGCCAGCTTGATGAACGTGGGTCCCAGCGCCGCGATGGCGCGGGTGAGGCGCTCCGCGCGACGCCGGTGCTTGGCCGGGGAAAGCTTGCGCGGCGGCCCGAACAGCAGCCAGCGGTGCCGGTCGCGCAGGAAAGCCACCACGAAGGGGGTCAGGCGCACGACAATGGCGGTGGCGCGTCGCCAGCGTCTCATCACAGCATCAGCGCGGTGGCCAGCCCCAGCAACAGGAAGAAGCCGGCCAGGTCCGTGAACGTGGTGACGAAGATGGAGGAAGCCACGGCGGGGTCGATACCGACACGCTCGAGCAGGATCGGCACGAAGCCGCCGGCAAACCCGCCAATGAGCAGGTTGCCCCACATCGCCATGAGCACCACCCAACCCAGCATGGCGTTGCCCTCCAGCAGGTACCCGGCCACGCCTACGACGATGCCCAACACGGCGCCGTTGACCAGGCCCACGAGCATCTCCTTGGCCACGATGGCCCACTGCGGCGAGCCCTCGCTCAGCGCCAGGCGCCGCACCGTCACGGCCAGCGCCTGCGTGCCGGCGTTGCCGCCCATGCCGGCGATGATGGGCATCATCACCGCCAGGATCACGATCTGCGAGATGGTGGCCTGGAAGATCCACACCACCAACGCGGCGAGGATGGCGGTCAGCAGGTTCACGAACAGCCACGGCAGCCGGCTGCGCACGGCCTCGTACCAGGCGCCGCGCAGCTGGCTGCCGTGGCTGTTCGTGAACCTGCTGACCGCCATCCTCGCCGCGTCTGCTCGGCTTCCATCACATCGATCACGTCATCGAACGTGACCCGGCCCAGCAACACGTTCTCCGGCCCCACGACGGGCAGGGACGGCACATTGTAGCGCGCGATCAGCCGGCCCACGTCCTCCTGGTCCATGTCCACCGGCACCACGGCGGGCGGCGGCACGGCCAGGCGCCGAAGCGGGGTATCCGGGTCGGCCAGCGCCAGGTCCTGAATACTCACGAGCCCGATCAGACGTCGCAGCAGGTCCACCACGAAGACCGAATAGAACTCGGGCCCGATGTCCCGGGCCTGGCGGCGCACCTCCGTAATGGCCTGCTGGGCCGTCAGGTGCACCGACACGACCACCGCTGCGGTGGTCATGATGCCGCCGGCCGACTCCTCCGGGTACTGCAGCAGCTGCCTCAGCTCCCCGGCGTCGACAGGCGCCAGCGTGCCCAGGATGCGCACCTGCTCTTCCGGTGGCAGATCGCCGATGAGGTCGGCGGCGTCGTCGTCCGCGAGCTCTCCGATCAGCTCGCTGATGCGCTCCGGCTCGAGGGCGGCGAGGATCTCCTCCGGGTGCTCCTCTGCCTCCATCTCGGCCAGCGTCTCCGACGCCAGCTCCGCCGGCAGCAGGTCCAGCAGGTGAACCCGCTCGGTCTCCTCCAACTCCTCGACCAGGTCGGCGATGTCACTGGGGTGCAGCGCCTCCAGCAGGCTCCGGATGCCGGCGTCGTCCTTCGCCTCCAGCAGGGCTTCCAGACGAACGAGCCGGTCCATGAACGCGTCCGTGACCTGGACCTCGCCGTTCACACGGTCGCTCCGGACGGGCCGCCATGCGGCGGCGGTGAGGATGGGGGCGACGCCGACGGGGGCGGCGACGGAGGCGCCACCGCGCCTGCGGACAGCACGAACGTGAAGCCTTCCTCCACGGTCATGGGCATGGAGATGACTTCCGTCCTCGGCACGATCACCAGGTAGCCGGAGGTGGGGTTCGGAGCCGTCGGCACGAACACGATGACCGCGTCTTCGACATGCGCCGTGAGGGGCGACTCCGTGTCGGACGTGATGAAGCCCATGGTCCAGCGTCCCGGCGACGGGTACTGGATGAGCACGACCTCACGGAAGAAGCGGCGGCCCCCGCCGAACACCGTGCGCACGATGCGGCTGGAGGCCCGGTACAGGCGCCGCACGACGGGCACCTGGTCCAGCCAGCTCTGCCACCAGCCCAGGATGCGATTGCCGACGGCGCGCTCCGTGGCCCAGCCCACGCCCACCAGCACCACCACGAGCATCAGCAGTCCGAGGCCCGGGATCCTGAACCCGATGGCATTGTAGACGAACTGGCCCAACAGCCCGTCCACGCGTATGAACAACCACCACAGGATGTAGACCGTGACGCCCAGAGGCGCGATCACGATCAGGCCAGCGATCAGCCAGCGCCTGAACACGCGCAACGTCCGCTGTCTCATCCGTCCACCACCTCCCTGACCAGACGCTCCTGCAGCGTCCACATGGCGCTCGAATCCCGCTCCGGTCCGGCCGGGTGGTCGTGGCCCAGAACGTGGAGCGCCCCGTGGACTACCAGTCGCACCAGCTCCTGCTCCGGCGGCACGTCATACACCTTCGCCTGCCGCGCTGCCTGCTCCCCCCCGACGTACACGTCGCCGACCGGCGCCTCGCCCTCGTCGTGCAGCGCAAAGGCAATGACGTCCGTCGGACCTTCCCGATCCAGGTACTGTCCGTTCAGGGCCGCCATGTCCGCATCATCCAGCACGGTCACCGAGAGCGTGGCGTCCGAGTGCCCCGCATCCCGGAACGGCGCCTCCCCCGCCCGCTGCAGCAGCGCGGCCAGGCCGCGGACCGCCACCTCCGGCGGCAGCGCCTCCAGGCTGACGTCGACCACCACCGCCATCAGGGCACGCCCGCCTCATTGACCGCCGGCTGCGACGAATCGGCCGGCCGTTCCTCCTTCGCCGGGTAATCGATGCGGTGGTGATACATCCCCGTGAGAATGCTGGTGAACTGCTTCTTGACGACCGTCAGCTCGGCCAGCGTCATGGGCGTATCGTCCAGCTGTCGCAGGTCCATCTTGGTCTTCACGATGCGGTCGACCAGATCCTCGATGCGTTGCGGCGTGGGATCGGTCAGCACGCGCGCCGCAGACTCCACCGAGTCGGCCAGCATGGCGATGGCCGTCTCCTTCGACTGGGGCCGCGGACCCGGATAGGAGAAGTCCGCCGGGTCGAGCTCCGCGTCCGGGTCCAGCTCCTTCGCCTTCTCGTAGAAGAAGCTGATGGGCTGTGTGCCGTGGTGCTCCGCGATGAACGCACGCACCGGGCCCGGCAGCTTGGCCTCGTCCGCCAGTCGCAGGCCCTCCAGCACGTGGCCCCGCACGACCGCAGCCGACATGGCCGGCTTCAGCTTGTCGTGCGGATTGCGCCCGCCCGGCTGGTTCTCGATGAAGTACTGGGGTTTCGCGATCTTGCCGACGTCGTGGTAGTACACGCCAATGCGCGTCAGCAACGCGTCGGCATCGATGGCGCTGGCGGCCGACTCGGCCAGGTTCGCCACGGCGATGGAATGGGCGTAGGTGCCCGGCGCTTCGCGCGACAGACGCCGCAGCAGCGGCCGGTTCATGTCCGCCAGCTCCAGCAGCGTCTGGTCGGTCGTGATCTTGGTCAACGCTTCGAACAAGGGCAGGAACCCCATGGCGGCCAAGCCGGCGCCGACGGCGCTCATGGCGCCCCAGCCCACATACCGGGCGACTTCCATGAAATCCCACGACCGCAGCAGGCCCAGGATGGCAATGCTGAGAGCGTAGGCGCCGGCAATGATCAGGATGAAGCTCCAGGTCTGCGCCCGCCGCCGGACGACGCGGACGCTCAATGACGCCGCCGCGCCCGCCATCACCAGGGTCACCAGCGTCGTCAGCACCGCGCCGCTCAGGAACGGCGTCTGCCCGCTCAACAGGACTGCGAGGACCAGGGACATGGTCAGCGCCAGCCGTCCGTCCCACAGCACGGCCACGACGAGCGCCGGGAACGCAATGGGGATCAGCACCACCGGCACCTGCGTCTGGGCGATGATGGCGGCGGCGCTCACCAGCGCCAACACCAGGAAGACGATCAGCCCGAGCTGCCGCAGGTTCTCGTAGATGGGCCGGCGGAAATAGAACAGCAGCATGCCGAACACCAGCAGCATCGTCAGATCGAAGCCGAACGCGCCCACAGCCCGCGCGCTGATGAGGCCGCGTCCCACTGCGCCCTGCTGGGTCAGGTACTGGCGGTAGGCCCGCAGCCGCTCCGCCTCCCGGTCGCCGACCAGCTGGTGGGCACCCACGATCTGCTCGCCTTTCAGCACCCGCCCCTTGGTGAGCCGCACGGCCTGCCGGGCCCGTTCCCGGGCCGCTTCCGTGGCGGCGCGATCGTAGCGCAGGCTCGGCTGGAACACCGCCAGGAGCATGAGCCGCTGGGCTTCCGCCAGGTCCGCCTGGCGGCTGGCTCCCAGGTGGAACCGCCCCGCCCGGTCCAGGAAGTCCGTGCTCGTGAGCACCGAGTCGCGCGGCAGGAACCGATCGCCGTCGCCCCTGCGCACGTCGATCTGCTGCGCGCCCGTGTCCTCCAGGTCCGCGGCCGAGGCGATGCCCGCCGGCAGCTCGTTGCGCACCGCCGAGATCAAGGACTGCTCCAGCTGGCGCCGCCGCGGCGTCGACACTAGCAGGTCGACGAAGTCGGCCGTCGGACGCGGGCCGTAGGAATTCAGGATCGACGCGACCTTCTGCCGGCGCGTCGCCGAGTCGGCGTCCAGGGACGCAACGGAGTCGATCCGCGTGAAGAAGCCGCGGATGTGCGCAAGCATGGAATCGGTGGCCGTCGTGTCGTACACGAAGATGGGCGCGACGGTCGCCGCGGCCTCCTGGCGGTCGCGTTCCAGCTCGCTTTCCGACTTGTAGATCGGGAAATTGTCCTGTGCGATGACGTCCTTCGTGGCCACCATGCCCTTTTCGAGCGTGGGCATGTCGGGAACCGGAGCCACGGGGAACAAGAACTGGACGAAGAGAGCCAGGCCGAGCACAATGGCGATGCGGGTCCCGTGATGGAGCACTCCATCCGGCCATGTGCGCTCCGGTCGGCGGTTCAGCATCGCCAGGACGTCGCGCATTGAGAACGCTCTGTCCTTCACGCTACGGCTCCTTGTGCGGGGTCTCCTCGGCTTCGGCTGCGGCGTACGCGTCGATGATGTCCTTCACAAGACGGTGGCGCACTACGTCCGCTGCGTCCAGATAGATGAAGCCGATGCCTTCGATCGCCTTCAGGATCCGCTCGATCTCCAGGAGTCCCGACTCGTCCCGGCTCGGCAGGTCGATCTGCGTCTTGTCGCCGGTGATCACCGTGCGGGAGTTCAGGCCCAGGCGGGTCAGGAACATCTTCATCTGGGCCGTGGTGGCATTCTGCGCTTCGTCCAGGATGACGAAGGCGTCCGCCAACGTTCGACCCCGCATGTAGGCCAGCGGCGCGATCTCGATGGTACGGGACTCCAGCGCGCGTCGCACGCGATCGTGCGGCATCATGTCCTCGAGGGCATCGTACAGCGGCCGCAGGTAGGGATCCACCTTTTCCTGCAGGTCGCCCGGCAGGAAGCCCAGGTTCTCCCCCGCTTCGACCGCCGGCCGCGCCAGGATGATGCGCTTGACCCGGTTCTTCAGCAGGGCGTCCACCGCCATGGCCACCGCCAGGTAGGTCTTGCCCGTTCCGGCCGGCCCGATGGACACCACGATGTCCTTCTTTGCAATGGCCTCCAGGTACGCCCTCTGGCCGTCCGATCGCGGCGTGATGACCTTGCGCAGGCCCGGCAGCAGGATCCGCAGCTCGTCGCGCTCCTCCAGCAGCGGCCGGGACTGGCCCTCCAAGCGCTCGCTCAGGCGGCGCACGTCGTCCACGCCGAACGGCGTGCCCATGCGCGCCATGTCGATGAGCTGCTGCGCCACCGGGATGGCTTTCTCCACGTCCGGCAGCTCGCCCGACAGGATCAGGTAGTCTCCGCGCAGGATGACGCGGCAGCCGGAGCGCCGCGCCAGCTCCTGGAGGTTGGCGTCGTTCACGCCCGCCAGCAGAAGGTAGTCCGCCCCCTCCGCCGGCAATCGGTGTTGGATGACCGTGCTCTCCACTCGTTCCTCTGCTTGCATCAGTCGGCGATGCGCACGTGCAACTCACGCAGCTCGCGCTCGTCCACGGGGGCCGGCGAGCCCTCGAACAGGGCCCGCGCAGCCGTCGTCTTCGGGAACGCGATCACGTCGCGAAGGCTGGCAGCGCCCACCAGCAGCATGACCATCCGGTCGAACCCGAACGCGAAGCCGCCATGTGGCGGTGCACCGTAGCGGAACGCCTCGAGCAGGAAGCCGAACTTCTGCTCTGCGTCCTCCTCACGCATGCCCAGAGCCCGGAATACGTGGCGCTGGAGCACGCTATCGTGGATCCGGATGGATCCGCTCGCCAGCTCGTTGCCGTTGTAGACCATGTCGTACGCCCGGGATCGGATGCCCGCATCGAAGAGCGCGCGGGCCCCCTCCCGATCCATGGCCCGTCGGCCGTGGAACGCTTCAGCGTATCGACGTCGTCGGGCAGCGGCGCCGTGAACGGATGATGCGCCGCCACCAGCCGGTCCGCCTCCACATCCCAGTCGAACAGCGGGAACTCCGTGATCCACGCCCAGCTGTGCTTCCCCGAATCCCGCAAACCCAGGCGGTCGGCCAGGTGCCGCCGCACCGCGTCCAGTCCCCCCTCCGAACCGCCCAGGCGTGCGGCATCCGTGGCACCGCCGTGGCTCCCGGCCACCACACCCGCCGTGCGGAAATGCCCGATCACCACCACGAACAGGTCACCCGGCTGCATGCCCGTCCGTTCCAGCACCGCCTCCGCGGCACCACCCTTCAGCACCTTCGCAAACTGCCCGGTGAAGCCGTCGTCGCCACGCTTCACCCACAGGGCACCCGCCGCACCCGCCGCCTGCGCCACACCGGCCAGCGCGTCCAGCTCCTTGCGAGACAACGCCGCACCACCCTGGGCCACGACGCCGCGGATGCGCTCACCGCTTTCCGCCGTCTGATTGAACAGCCGGAACTCCGTGGCCCGCAGCGGCTCCGTGACGTCGATGAACTCCATGCCGAACCGCAGGTCCGGCTTGTCCGTCCCGTATTTCTCCAGCGCCTCCGCATACGACAGGCGCAGGAACGGCGTCTCCAGCTCCACCCCCAGGATCTCCCGCCAGACCGCCGCCATCATACCGTCGCCCACGCCCTGGATGTCGTCCTCCTCCACGAACGACATCTCGGCATCGATCTGCGTGAACTCCGGCTGCCGGTCCGCCCGCAGATCCTCGTCCCGCAGGCATCGAGCCAGCTGGAAATAACGGTCGTAGCCCGCCACCATGAGCAGCTGCTTGTAAAGCTGCGGCGACTGGGGCAGCGCATAGAACTCGCCCCGATGCAGACGACTGGGGACCAGGTAGTCCCGGGCCCCTTCCGGCGTGCGCCGCGTCAGCATGGGCGTCTCCACCTCCCAGAACCCCTGCCCCGTCAGGTACGCACGCACCGCCTGGAGCGTCCGATGCCGGATCCCCAGCGCACGCTGCAGCTCCTCCCGCCGCAGGTCCAGGTACCGGTAGCGCAGGCGAAGCTCTTCCGCCGGCAATTCCTCTCCGGGGACCTGCGTCACCGGGATCGGCGGCGTTTCCGCCGGCGACAACATCTCCAGCTCCGACACGTGCACCTCGACCGCGCCTGTCGCCAGGTCCGGGTTCACTGCATCCGCCGGCCGCCCCACCACGTCGCCCTCCACCCGGATCACCGCCTCCGTACCCAGCCCGTGCGCCCGCTCCAGCGACCGCCTGTCCGTCCAGTCCGGTCCAAACGAGAGCTGGACCCGGCCAGACCGGTCCCGCAGATCCACGAAGATCAGACCCCCGAGATCGCGACGCCGGTGAACCCAGCCGGCCAGCCGCACACGCGTCCCCGCGTCCTCACCGCGCAGCGTCCCGGCCAGGGTCGACCGGTACGCCGTGGGTAGCTCATGGCTCATCGCTTCCGCCCCGCTTCCTCTTGCCGAACAGCTGCCGGACGGCGGCCACGCCCAGGAGCGCACCCGTCATGTCCGCTGCCCAGTCCAGGATATCCGAGTCTCGACCCGGCACGATTCTCTGATGCAACTCGTCGCCCGCCGCCACCACCGCCACCACCAGCAACGCCCACAGCCACGGACGACGCCCGCCTGATCGCCGACCCCCGACCACCACCAGCACCGCCAACACTCCGTACATGACGGCGTGTCCCAACTTGTCAGCGCCGGAAAACCGAAGGGGCGGCCTCAGATAAGGCCTGCTGCCAATGAAAAGAACGAACGCCGCCCAGAGAGCGGCGGGAAGATACCAGCTCAGATTCCGCCTCACGCCCCCTCGGCTTCCTCCAGCGCAGCCAGAAAGTCGTCCGCATCATGCGCGGCGAACAGCTTCTCCCGCACACCCGCATGCCGGACCAATCGCGAAATGCGGCTGAGGGCCTTTATGTGAGCGCCCGCCTCCGCTTCCGGGCCCACCAGCAGGAACACCAAACGGACGGGCTGTCCGTCCAGCGCTTCGAAATCCACCGGCGACTCCAGCAGGCCCACCGCCATTCCCAGGTGCGGCACCGCGGCAGATTTCCCGTGCGGAATCGCCACCCCGTTGCCCACACCCGTGGACAGGACGGCTTCCCGCTCCTGCACCGCGCGCAGCACGTCCTCCGGCTGCGGAATGCCAGCATCCGCCGCAAACAGCTCCACGAGCTGCCGGATCGCCGATGCCTTGTCCTCGGCCCGGAACGGAATCCGGATGCGGCCCGGTGTTAGCAGATCCGTCAGAAGCACCGATCATCCCTCTGGTTTCCTGAAATTCGCGAATCTGGATAAGTTAACCGCGCCTTCGCCCGCTTGCCACCCATCCACCCATCCACGCGGCCACCCACCACCTGCCCCACCACCCCAGGGAGACCGGGGGCATGGAGCGTAGCGACCGAGGACGGAACTCGTCGCGGCTTGCCGGGGTTCATGTCCGTGTCTCGCATACCGCGGTGCGTGTGTGCCGCGGGTTGCAACGGTGCAGGAGCGAGGGGCGCGGGTGACGGAAGAGACGGGCACACAGGCACGCACGGACCTGCTGGATCTGCCGGCGGAGCAGGTCGAATCCCTGCTGCGGCAGCACTTCGCGGCGCGCGGACGGCCGGACTACCGCGTGCGCCAGGTGCTGCCGTGGCTATATGAGCGGGATGCGCTGTCATTCACCGAGATGACGGATCTGCCCGCGGCGGAGCGTCATGCGCTGGCGGACGCCTTCGATTTGACCACACCGGCTGCGGAGCACACGGCCGTCTCCGGCGACGGCACGGTGAAGCACCTCTGGCGACTGGCGGACGGAGAGCTCATCGAGTCGGTCCTGATCCCGGCGCGGGACCGGCTGACCCTGTGCATCTCGTCGCAGGCCGGGTGCGCGCAGGCGTGCGTGTTCTGCGCCACCGGCTGGTCCGGCTACCGGCGCCAGCTGCGCACGAGCGAGATCGTAGCGCAGTACCGCGGGGCGCGGCGCTACGCCGCCGAGCAGGGGCTGGGCTCTATAACGAACGTCGTGTTCATGGGCATGGGCGAGCCGCTCATGAACCGGCGAGCCGTGATGCCGGCCCTGACACTGCTGAACCAGGCCTACCAGCTGGGTGCGCGCCGGGTCACGGTCTCCACGGTGGGGGTCGTGCCGGGGGTCCTGGAGCTCGCCGCGCGGCCGGAGCAGTTCCGACTCGCCGTTTCGCTGCACGCCCCGAACCATGAGCTGCGGGCGAAGCTCGTGCCGCTGGAGAAGAAGTACCCCCTGCCGGAGCTGCTGGACGCGCTGCGCCGGTTCGAAGCGGCCGGGGGACGCCGGATCACGTTCGAATACGTCATGATCGATGGCGTCAACGATGCCGTGTCCCTGGCCACGCAGCTGGCTGACCTGGTGCAGGAGTTCCAGGCCCACGTGAACCTGATCCCGTTCAATCCCGTGGTGGGCACCGGCTGGCAGCCCACGCCCGACACCCGGCTACAGGCCTTCGCCGCCGTCCTGGAGAATGCGGGCGTAAACGCCACCGTGCGGGAAAACCGCGGCCGGGACATCGCCGCGGCGTGCGGTCAGCTGCGGGCGGAACACACGCTCGCACCGCCGAAGCCGTTCGTGCAGCTGGGCGGAGGCCTGCGCGGGACGTGAATCCAGCTCGCGATTCGAATTCGAGCTCCAGCTCGTCATCTCCGCCCCCTCTCCAGCAAATCGTGCAGGGTACCCAGCAGGCCGCCGGGCTTGTGGGACTTCGGCGGCCAGTCGTCGCCGAGCAGAACGGTCACCTCCAGGAGCAGCGTGGAATCCGGCGCGCTTTTCACGGCCGGGATCCCCAGGGCCTTGGCTACTTCCGCCGCATCGGCCAGCCGGCCGCCGCGTGCCAGCACCACCGAGCTGTCCTGACCGAAGGCGGACGCGTTGCCGAAATAGACGACGTCGAATCCACGGGCGCGCAGGCGCTCCATCGCCCTGCGCGCGAGACCCGGCCGACCGGCGCCGTTCAGTACCTCGACCCGGATCCTGGAGGCGCCCGGCGCCACGTTCGCCGGACCCCGACCCCGGCCGGAAGTCCCCCTCAGGCCCGCAACGATCGACACGACGAAGGCCGCCACGAGACCCAGGGCGAGAAACAGGAGGATGCCTTGCCGGCGGCGTCGGTCACTCAACGTTCGGTCACCATTCGGTTCCAGAAGGACGTCGTCTCCGGCCGCAGGGCCACGCCTCGCTCCGTCAGATAGCAGATACGCGCCGCCAGCACGGTCCGAAGCACGTCATCCAGCGCCTCGGGCAGCCGGCTGCGCAGCGCCGCGCGCCAGCTCGCCCGGAATGTGCGACCCGGGTCCAGGAAATCCGCCAGGAACAGCGCGCGTCCCAGTCGGTCCAGATCCGGATGGCCCAGCGTGTGGTAGGCGATGGCGAGGCGAAAGGGCGGGTCGCCCACACCGTCCTGCTCCAGCCGGTGGGCTACGGCCGGTCCGTGCAGCACCTTTGGGGGAAGGTCGCGCAGCGTTTCGGGCACCTGCGATCGAAGAGCCTCAGGGTCCGCATCGCGCAGCGCGTCGTGCAGCCACGCGGTGGCGCGCCAGCCGGCGATGTCTCCCTCACCCAGGCCCGATCCACGACCCCACCGCTCCATCAGGTCCGCGACACGGGCCATGTGGGCCCGGCGAGACGGACCTGCGTTCGCCCAATCGGGAAGCCGACCGGCCGCCGCCGCCGTGATCAGCTTCGCCGATTCCACGGGCCGCTCGTGCCGTCAGACCTGGTACAGCCGCTGTGACGGACCCGTGCGCGGCGTTTCCGGGCGAATCCGGTTCGCCTCGTCCACCAGCACGATCCGCGGCTGAAAGTCCTTCAGCTCGGTCTCGTCGTAGTCGGCGTAGCTCATGATGATCACCCGGTCCCCCACCTGGACCAGTCGGGCCGCCGCACCGTTCAACACCACGTCTCCGCGCCCGCGCTGCCCGCGCATGACGTACGTCTCCAACCTCGAGCCATTGTTTATGTCGACGACCTGAACTCGTTCGTATTCAATGAGATCCGCCGCCTCCATCAACACCGGATCGAGGGTGATGGAACCCTCGTACTCCAGGTTGGCATCCGTCACCGTGGCCCGGTGGATCTTCGATTTGCATAGCGTGCGCCGCATGCTCCGCTCGCTCATTCCATGACCATGTTGTCGATGAGCCGCGTTCGCCCCACGAACGCGGCCACGGCCAGCACGTGGCCCGTGTCCGCACGTTGTACCGCGTCGAGCGTGGCAGGATCCACGAGCTCCACGTACTGTGGCTCGACGTTTCGCGCCGTCAGGGCCGCGACGACCCGTTCCCGCAGGGCCGCGGCGTCGCGCTGCCCCGCCTGGAAGGCGTTTCGTGCAGCATCCAGGCCAAGGTACAGCCCGGTAGCGCGTTCGCGGTCGTCCGGACCCAGGTAGGCGTTCCTCGAGCTCATGGCCAGGCCATCTTCCTCCCGCACGATGGGCGCCACGTCGATGTCCACGGGAATGTCCAGGTCGCGGACCATTCGCTGGATCAGGACCGCCTGCTGAAAGTCCTTGCGTCCGAACACCGCCACGGCCGGCTGGACGATGTTGAACAGCTTCGCCACTACGGTGAGCACGCCCTGGAAATGGCCCGGCCGGAAGGCGCCGCACAGGCGGTCCGCCATGCGTCCCGGGACCACCTGTATCTCGGGCTCAGCGTCTCCGTACACCTCGTCGGTGGGCGGCGCGAAGATCAGGTCCGCGCCGCGGGCTTCCGCCAGGGCTGCGTCCCGCTCCAGGTCCCGGGGATAGCGTTCGAAGTCCTCGTCCGGTGCGAACTGAAGCGGATTCACGAAGATGGACAGGACCACGCGATCGGCCCGTTGTCGGGCGCGGTCCACCAGGGAGAGATGGCCTTCGTGGAGGAACCCCATGGTGGGCACCAGGGCGATATGCTCGCCCCGGCCCGACAGCGCCGCGATCTCGGCGCGCACCGCCGCCTTGGTGTGGACCGTCTTCACTCGTGCGAATGCTCGGCGTCGGGATACTCACCCTGGCGGACCGCTTCGACGTACTCGCCGATGCCCGCCCGGGCGGCGCCGGCCAGGTCGGCGAAGCGGCGCAGGAACTTGGGCTTGAACGTGTCGTTCAGGCCCAGCATGTCGTACAGCACCAGCACTTGGCCGTCCACATGGGGCCCGGCCCCGATGCCGATGGTGGGAATGCCGACGTCGCGTGTGATCTCGCGGGACAGCGGCGCCGGCAGTAGCTCCAGCACGATGGCGAAGCACCCTGCGTCCGCCAGGCGCCGGGCTTCCGTCCGCAGCTGCTCCGCCCGGTCGGCTTCACGGCCCTGGACCCGATACCCGCCCAGCGCGTGCACCGACTGCGGGGTGAGCCCGATGTGGCCCATCACCGGGATGCCGGCTTCCACCATGCGCCCGACGTGCCGGCAGATCAATTCGCTGCCGCCCTCCAGCTTCACCGCTTCCACGCCGGCTTCTTGCATCATGCGCGCCGCGTTGTGCAGCGTTTCCGACTCCGTGATGCCGTAGGTCATGAACGGCATGTCCAGCACCACCAGCCCGTGCTTCACGGCCCGGCGCACGGCCCGGCCGTGGTGGATCATCGCGTCCAGGGTCACGGGGATCGTGGAGTCCAGCCCCAACACCACCTGGCCCAGGGAATCGCCCACCAGCACGATGTCGACGCCGGCTTCGTCCACGAGCCGGCCGAAGAAATAGTCGTAAGCGGTCAGCGCGACGATCTTCTCGCCGCGCTGCTTCATCTCCAGCAGATGACGCGTGGTCACCGGGGGCTCCCGGCTCGCGCCCGGACTGCTCATGATTGCGCTTCCCGGTCCCGAACTGGTTGGAAAAGGCGCGTAATTCCGCGCTGTTATTGGAGTTGACGGTTCCCCGAAGCTACACGCATTATCTGGACGTGTCAAACCCGATTCCGTACGATTCGCTGCTCGTTTCCTACCTCGCCAGGGAGCTGGATGCCCGCCTCGCGCAACGCCGCGTGCGGGACCTCTCCCTGAACGCCACTGCACGGCGGATGGTCCTCGTGCTGGACAACGAGGCCCTCGTCTGGGAGCTGCGCCCGGACCGTGGCTGGCTGCTCCGGGCCGACGCGCCCCCAGTGGAAGATCCCGGCGACGCCCGCGCCGGACGCGTGGTGCTGCCCCGTCAGGCGCGCGTTGCCGGCGTGGAGGCCCCCGCCGACGAGCGGGCGCTCTTCATCGACCTCGGCGGCAAAGGCAAGGGTCGGACGCGCCGCCTCGTGGTGGAGCTGATGACGAACCAGTGGAACGTGCTGGCCCTGGACGACGCGGGCCGCATCGTCGCGGCGTTGTGGCCCCGCGATGCAGGCGACCGGCGGCTGCGCCCCGGCGCTTCGTACGCGGGTCCGGCACAACCCGCGGGGCCACGGCAGGGGCGGGAGGAGCCCGTGTCCCGGGACGTGTGGCACGCCGTCCTGGATACTGTTCCGCCTCGAGACCGGCGGCGGGCCCTGGTGCGGACCCTGGCGTGGACGAGTCCGCTCAACGCCCGGGCCGTCCTGGGCGCAGCCGCCGAGGACTCGGCCGAAGCGGCCCTGGCGGAGGCGTACGATCGGTATCATCGGCTGGCCAGCCGGCCGCAAGCCGAGCCGCGCGTCCTGGAGCGCAGCAGGGGCCCGTTCCCCTACCCCGTACCGCTGCCGGGCGTGCCGGGCCGGCCCGTCGCATCCCTGCTGGAGGGCATGGCGGCGGCGTCCGATGCCGGCGGTGTGGCCCCGGCCCTCACGCCGGAGGCGCAGGCCCGCCTGCGTGACCGTCGCGATGCCTTGGCGAAGCGCCTCGCCCGGCTGCGCAGCGAGCTGCAGCGCGCCCCCGAACGGGCCACGGTCCTGCGCCACCACGCCGACCTGCTGCTGGCCCGGTTGCGTGACGTGCCCACGGGCGCGGACCATGTCGCCCTCGAGGACTTTGACGGAGGCGTCGTGGACGTGGAGCTGGATCCGGCCCTGTCGCCCGCCCGCAACGCGGACCGCCTCTACGAACAGGCCGCCAAGCGCGAGCGCGCGGCCCGGCAGCTGCCCGCCCTGGTCCAACACGCGCAGGCCGAGCTACAGAAGCTGGACCGACTGCTGGCGGACGCCCAGGCGGGACGCGCCGAGGAGTCCGTGATCCGGAAGGTGCTGGCAAACCTGGAAACCGAGCGCTCCCGAGGCTCCACCGCGGCGGCTCCCCGGCTCCCGTATCGCCGCTACCGCACGTCCGGCGGCCTGGAAGTGCGCGTGGGCCGTGGCGCCCGGGCCAACGATGCTCTCACCTTCCACCACGCGGCACCGGACGACGTCTGGCTGCACGCTCGCGACGTGGCTGGTGCCCACGTGGTGCTGCGGTGGGCGCAGCGGGACCAGAATCCACCGCGTCGCGACCTGCACGAAGCGGCAGCGCTGGCCGCCTGGCACAGCCGCGCACGCACGTCGGGCCTGGTGCCCGTCGACTGGACGCGTCGGAAATACGTACGAAAGCCGAGGGGAGCACCCCCCGGCCTCGTGCGCCCCGAGCGCGTGCAGACAGTGTTCGTGGAACCGGATGGGGACCTGGAGCCCCTGCGGCCAGAGTGACCCCGACCCGCCGGTCCGACGCCGACCCGCCGGTCCGACGCCGGGGCGCCGGTCGGACGCCGGCGCTGAGGGGACGTCACTTCCGGTCTGCCACCGCGTCCATGGCGCTGCGCAGCTCGCGCAGGAAGCGGCGCGCCCCGTCCGCCCCGTCGTTCTCGATGGCGTCGATGAGCGCACTGCCCACCACCACGCCGTTGGCCACACGGGCTACCGCGGCGGCATGTTCCGGGGTGGAGATGCCGAACCCGACGGCGACAGGCACCCCCGCTTCCGCGCGCAGCGCGGCCACCTGCTGCGGCAGCTCGGGTGGCAGCTCGGTCCGGGCACCCGTCACGCCGGCCCTCGAGATGAAGTACAGGAAGCCCTGAGCGCGTCGTGCGATCTGGAGAGCGCGCTCATGCGTCGTCGTGGGCGCCACCAGCCGGACCAGAGCCAGCGGTGACGCTTCGAACCGGGCCTCCAGCGCCGGATCGGCGCCCAATGGCAGGTCCGTCAGCAGCAGGCCATCGGCGCCCGCGTGCTCCGCGTCGGCCAGGAACGCGTCCACGCCATGGCGCAGCACCGGGTTCAGATAGCTGAACAGGATCACCGCCGTATCAGCGTGGCGCCGGAATTCTTCGAGCGCTTCCAGCGCGTGATGCAGCGAGCTGCCCGCCTCGATGGCCAGGTGCGACGCACGCTGGATCGTGGGGCCGTCGGCCAGCGGGTCGCTGAAGGGAATGCCCAGCTCGATGACGTCGGCGCCGGCGTCCGACAGCGTGCGCAGGAGCGTCACCGTGTGGGCCGGCGTGGGATAGCCCGCCGTCAGGTAGGGGATCAGGGCACATCGACCTTCGCCGCCCCAGCGCACGAAACGATCCGCCAGGGAACCCCGCCTAGACGAAGTAGTCGCTGACCTTGATTCCATACCGATCCGGAATTGTCGTCTTAATGATCGAGCGCCGCGGCTTTCCGGTGGACGGGTCCACCTCGGACAAGTCGACCGTCACCGGTTCCGCCAGCGGGATGCCCATGGAATCGATGATGACCTTCACCACCGGCTGGTTCAGCCGCCTCGCGTCCGGGTTGGGCGCCACCACGACGCCCAGCTCGTACGAGTCCAGGATCACCAGCTGACCGACGGGGAAGATGCCCGTGACGTTGATCATGGCCTTGACCAGCAGTGGGTCGAAGCCACGCTTGGGATTGTCCTTCATCTCCCGCAGCGCCTCCTCCGGCCGCCACGGCGAGCTGTAGCTGCGGGTGGTCGTGGCTGCGTCGAACCCATCCGCCACCGCCACGATACGACTGAACAACGTCGGTGCACGCTCTCGCATGTTGGGCGGGTACCCCGTCAGGTCCTGCTTCATGTGGTGCTCGTACGCCATCAGCATCGCCCGGAACGGCACGTGGCCGAACCCGTGCATGGAGAACAGCGCCAGCAGCCCCTCCGTGGGGTGCTGCCGCATCATGTCGAACTCCTCGTCCGTCAGGGCGCCCGGCTTGTTGGTGATCTCCGGGTCGATACGCATCTTGCCGATGTCGTGGAACAGCGCCCCCAGGCCCAGCTCGTAGAGCTGAAGCTTGTCCAGTCCCAGTTTCTGGCCCAGCACCACGCTGAAAATGCAGACGTTCACCGAGTGCGTGAACGTGTATTCGTCGTAATCCCGCAGCGTGGTCATGCCCACGATGGACGTCTCGTTGTTCAGCACCTGGTCCACGATGGACTGCACCGCCCGCTTCACTCGCCGCACGTTCACCGCTCGACCCAGGCGCATGTCCGTCAGCACCTCATGCGCCACCTGGACCGTCTGCACGTACGCCCGCTTCGCCACCTCCTTCGGGTTCTCCTGCTCTTCGTCCAACCCGCCGCGGTCCCGTTCGGGACCCACGCCGATGTGCTCCACGGCGCTCTGCTCCAACCACCCGGAGAAGCGCGCGAACGGGTCCTCCACCTCTTCCAGGTTCCGCTCCGTGAGCAGCGACAGGAAGGCCGGCCACTCGTCACCGTGCCCACGCCGTGCCGGGCGAACGAGCCGGAGACCAGGGAGAAGGCCGCATAGCTGGACAGATCCAGCCGGAGCCGGACATCGTTCAGGAACACGAAATCGCCCACCAGGCCCAGCTCCACCACGCCTTCCTTTTCCACGACGCGTGCCGCCGCCCGATGCAGCTCATCCAGAGCCTTCTGCACCGTGGCGTTCTCCACCGGAAACAGCTTCATGGACTGGAGCGCGGCGTACAGGCCATAGAGCAGTTGCTGGCCCTGGCGCTGTAGCGCTCCCGTGGCCGTGCCTACGGACGACGCCGTCACGCGACTCATGCGCCCTCCTCCCCCGCCCCGCGCAACGCACGTTGGACCGCGCTGTGCACCACCGGGTCCAGGTCACCTTCCGCCTCCCGCAACGCCGCCTTCGCCTCCGTCGTCCCGACCTTGCCCAGCGCCAGTGCCGCACACGCCCGCATCTCGTTCGAGTTGCGCCGGCCCAGCATGCCCCGGTAATTCAGGATCTCGCTCAGCGCGGGCACCGCCGACGCCCGTGCGATGGCCCCGTATGCTTCGAAGAACGCGATCTTCTCCGTCAGGTCCGCGTCCCGCAGTCCCTTGCCCTCCGTGATGCGCGCCAGTCGCTCGCGGGCGGACGCGAAGCGCACTTCGCCCAACCCGCGCACCGCGGTGACGCGCACCTCGCGATCCTGGTCTTCCAGCGCGTCGATCAGCGCGGTCAACGCCGAGGCCGACCGGATCCCGAGCAGCGCCTCGACGGCCGCGAGACGGACGTCGGCGTCCTGGTGGCGCAACGCCTTGCGCAGATGCGGCACGGCCTGCTTCAACTTCAGGCGACCCGCAGCACCGGCCGCCCCACGCACGACCAGCGGGTCCGCCAGCTCGAACAGGCCCAACAGCTCCGACGGATACTCGTTCGCGAGCCCATCAATGGCCGAGGCCAGGCGGCGCCGCACCTGCTCCCCCTGAACCGCCGCTCCCGATCGGATCAACGTGGGCAGGGCCCGCGCTCGGAGACGGCTGAAGAAGAGGGACAGTGACTCGGAATCCGGTGCCAGGTCGCCCTGTTCCATCACCTCCACGAACTGGCCGAGCACCGTCTCGTCACTCAGCCGGTCGAACAAGGCCTCCACCCGATCCACAAGGTTCGCCGGCAGAAGGTCCCTCTCCACCATGCCATCGAGCTCGCGCAGGACGGACGCAGCCGAATCCAGGTGACCCCGGCTCAGGAATATGGGGAGAAGCTGGTCCAGGATGCCCAGGATCTCCTGCTGTCTCGCCGGCTCCGAGTCTTCCAGCCGGTCGAACAGCGCGCGCAGAACGTCCGTACGCAGGTCTCGTCGCGCCTCTCGCTCGACCTCCTCCTGGAGCGCGGACATCTCTGCCGCGTCCAGGAAGTAGAGCGTCTCCTCGAAATCCTCCGCGGACACGCTATGCAGCATCTCGACCGGCTCCTCGTCGTCCACCAGCGCCGACGGGGGACCCTGGGCCGGCGATTCCGACACCGTCTTCAGGTCCTCCTGCAACGCCGAGGGAGGCACCTGCACAGCGCCCTCCCCCTCCGCTTCCGGCAACGTCAGGCCTTCGCTCAGCTGGTCGACGTAGCCGTACTGGAACGCGCTGAAATCCTGCTCCCACAGCAGCGTGATCAGGTCGTCTTCTGATGTCTGGTCCAACTGGCGGGCACGGTTGAGGACGTCCAGGAACATCTCCATCTCGTCCTCGAAGCCCGGCAGAAACGTGAGGTAGCGGATGCCGTCCTTGTAGAACGTGAACGCGATGCTGTCCCGCCCCTCGCCGACCGTGAAGACTTCGCTGCCCCAACGCAGGCCCTCTTCCGTCACGATCAGGTGGAGCACATCCGCATCCCGCCACAGCTGGCGGAAACTCTCGTGCAGCGCCTCGAGGAAGCGCTGCAGTACCGGGTTGTTGGGCTTGTACAGCTGAAAAGCTCGCAGGGTCTTGGAAAGCGTGGACAGCAGTGCGGCCACCTCCGCGCCGTCGAGGGCCTCGGGCGGCGTCGAGATGTCCTCGTCCAGGTTCCAATCGATGCCCGTGAGATCCGCTTCGCCGGGCGTCGGTTCGGGTTCCTGGCCGGAACTTTCTGTCCGGAACGGTCCGTCTGCCATGGCCCCCTGTTTCGTCAGCCTTCGCTGCTGTCCAGCGCTGCTACTTCAGTGACGTCCTTGTCACCCCTCCCGCTCAGCGAGATGACGACCGGGCCATCGGCCCAGCGTCGGCCCTCCCGCAGAACCCAGGCGACGGCGTGCGCGGATTCCAGCGCCGGGATGATGCCCTCCAGCCGCGACAATCGATGGAACGCGGACAGGGCTTCGTCGTCCCTGATATTGACGTATTCCGCACGCCCCCGGTCACGCAGGTAGGCGTGCTCGGGACCCACGCCCGGATAGTCCAGGCCCGCTGACACCGAGTGCGCCGGCGCCACCTGGCCGGCTTCGTCCTGCAGCAGGTAGCTCAGCGACCCGTGCAGCACGCCGGGCCGCCCCGCAGACAGCGTCGCCGCATGGCGGCCACTCGCCAATCCTGCACCGGCCGCCTCCACCCCCACAAGCTCCACCTCCGGCTCCTCCACAAACGCGTGGAAGATGCCCATGGCGTTGGAGCCGCCACCCACGCAAGCCACCACCGCAGCCGGCAGTCGGCCTTCCAGGCGCTGCAACTGCTCTCGCGTCTCGCGGCCAATGACCGACTGGAAATCGCGCACCAACCGCGGGTACGGATCCGGACCCACGACTGATCCGATAATGTAATGCGTGTCGCCGACGTTCGTTACCCAATCGCGGATGGCCTCGTTCGTCGCGTCCTTCAACGTGCGCGAGCCGGACTCCACGGCACGCACCTCCGCGCCAAGGAGTTCCATGCGGTACACGTTCAACGACTGCCGCCGTATGTCCTCCGAACCCATGTACACGACACAGTCCAGGCCGAACAGCGCACATACCGTCGCCGTCGCCACCCCGTGCTGGCCCGCGCCCGTCTCCGCGATGATGCGCGGCTTCCCCATGCGGCGGGCCAGCAGTGCCTGCCCCAGCGTGTTGTTGATCTTGTGTGCGCCGGTGTGGTTCAGGTCTTCACGCTTCAGATACAGGCGGGCAATCCCCGCGGCTTCCCGAGGACAGCTCGTCCAGCGCCGCCGTCAGCGTTTCCGGCACGTATCGGCCACCGAACGCGCCGAACCGGCCTTCCCCGCCCTGAACCACTGCCTCCGATTCCATCACGCAGGTTCTCCCGTGTCCCTCAATGCGACGCGGCCGCCAGGGCCGCCCTCACGAACGCCGACACTTTCGCCGGGTCCTTCCGACATAGCTCGGCTTCCACGCCCGAGCTCACGTCGACCAGGTCGGGCGTCAGGCGTCGTACCGCCTCCCCCACCGTGTCCGGACGCAGCCCGCCCGCAACGCCCAGCAACAGATCCACCGGCACCTGCTGCCGCACCGCTTCCAGAGCCTCCCACGGGAACCGCACGCCGACGCCGCCGGCGCCCGCCGTGCTGTACCCGTCCACCAGCAGACCATCCGAAACCGGGCCATAGCGCCGCAGCGCTTCATCCAGCTCCGCCGCGTTGCGCGGCCGCACACCCTTCCACACGGTCCACGGACCCGCGCCCGACAGGTCCGCCACCAGATCCGGGCTCTCTCCGCCATGCAGCTGCAGCACATCCAGCTCGAGCGCCTCGGCCGCCAACAGGACCGCCTCCGCAACCGCGTTCACGAATACGCCGACGCGCTTCGCACGACCCGCCGACGCCAGGATCTCCGCGGCACTCTCCAGAGTCTGCTCCCGTGGACTGCCCTGCGCCAGCACCACGCCGACGTGCGTCGCGCCCGCCGCCACCGCGTGCGCCGCGTCCCCGGCCCTGCACAGACCGCAGATCTTCACCTTCATGACGCCGCATCACCCGGGCGCGACCGCCGCGCCCGCCCCGTCAGGCGCGCCAACGCTTGCCCCATGTCCGGTGCCCGCATCAGCGACTCGCCCACCAGCACCGCATCCACTCCCACCGCGCCCAGCCGGTCCACGTCCGCCGGCCCTCCGATGCCACTCTCCCCCACCAGGACCACGCCTTCCTCTACCTGCGCCGCCATCCGCTCCACCACCGCCAGATCCGTCTGGAACGTCGTCAGGTCCCGGCTGTTGATCCCCACCACCCTGGCGCCCGCGGACATCGCCCGCTCCAGCTCACCTTCCTCGTGCACCTCCACCAGCGCGTCCATGCCCAGACTCGTCCCCAGCGCCAGCAGGTCCCCCAGCAGCACGTCGTCCAGGATGCGCACGATCAGCAGCAGCCCGTCCGCTCCCGCCGCCCGCGCCTGCCACACCTGCACTGGATCCAGCACGAAGTCCTTGCGCAGCACCG
The DNA here is from genome assembly GCA_037388885.1 of Gemmatimonadota bacterium. Classification (GTDB taxonomy): domain Bacteria; phylum Gemmatimonadota; class Gemmatimonadetes; order Longimicrobiales; family RSA9; genus JARRJS01. The sequence continues at coordinate 14,324 of JARRJS010000070.1, read as the reverse complement.
GAATTTCCACCGCCGCCTTCACCGATCGCACATCGTCGAGACTGCCCCCGAACCACGCTTCGTCCGTCAGCACGCTCACCGCGGCCGCGCCCGACGACTCGTACACCCGCGCCACCCCCGCCGCATCCGCGCCCTCCAGGATCCAGCCCGCCGACGGCGAACGACGCTTCACCTCCGCAAGCACCGCCACCTCACCCGACTGGCGCAACGCGCCTGCAAGGCCCGACCCTGCACCCGCCGCCTCCGCCTCACGGCGCAGCGCCGCCCGCCAGGCCTGCAAGCCGGCCACTTCCTCGCGTTTCTCCGCCACGATCCGGTCCAGCACGTTCATGGGATCCTTGCGTTTCGGTTCCTGTTCGGGTACCTTGCTTTCGGTGCCTGTTCGGAATCGGTCCCGGCCTGGCCGTGCCCGCGCAGGGTCCCGGACCTCAACGAGGGCGACACATGCCGCTGACCAAGCGACAGAAGGAAATCCTGGATTTCGTGAAGCAGTTCCTTGAGGAGAACGGCTATTCTCCGAGCTTCGAGGAGATCGCCCGGCATTTCCATTACTCGTCGCTGGCGACGGTGCATGAGCACCTGGAGAATCTGAGACAAAAGGGGTTCATTCGAAAGAGCTACAACGAGAGCCGCTCCATCGAGCTGATCCCGACGGGCATTCGTACGTCGGCGGTCGAGCTACCGTTGATGGGCGCGGTGGCAGCCGGGCTACCCATCGAGGCGATTCGGGACAACGAGACGGTGTCTGTCCCGGATGATTTCCTTCGCCGCACGGGCAGTCATTACGTGCTTCGGGTGCGCGGCGATTCCATGATCGACGAGCAGATCCGGGATGGGGATTACATCGTCGTGAACGCGCGGCCGACGGCGGAGAACGGCGAGATGGTCGTCGCGTTGGTGGACGGGGACTCGGCGACGGTGAAGAAGCTGTATCGGGAACCGAACGGCCAAATCCGGTTGCAGCCGGCGAATCCGGGCATGAAGCCCATGATCTACGCGGCGAACCGGGTGCTCGTGCAGGGCGTGGTGGTCGGTGTGTTGCGGAGGTACGGATGAAGGCGAAGCAGACGTTCGTGGTGGGGCGGCGTACGTCCCGGTCGACGGTGGTGGTTGTGGCGCAGCAGCAGCGGGCTCCGATCCGGGGTCCATGGACATTGCGGGCCATCGTCACGCCCCGTCGCGGATAAGCACCACCGTTCAACCGATGGCGCGCCGGGTCGCGTCGCGCAGGCGCGCGAGCGCTTCCATCCCCCTCCCCTGGTCCAGCGCGCTCGTGGCGCGCTGGACACCCTTCTCCAGGCTCGGTTCCAACCCGGCCACGTAGACAGCTGCGCCGGCATTCAGGACGACAGCGGCCCGCGCCACCCCGTCCAGCTTACCCGACAGCACATCCCGCACGATGCCGGCGTTGTGCTCCGGGTCCCGGCCCGCGAGCCCGGCGACATGGAAGTCGTTCCAACCGAACGTCTTACCCGGGTCCAGTGTGTAGGTGTCCACCCGCCCCCCTTTCACCTCGACGATGTCGGTTGGCGCCAGCGGGCTGAGCTCATCCATGCCCGGCTGCCCGTGCACGACGAGGGCGTGCTCGTGGCCGAGGGCGAGGAGTGCCCGGGCGACGAGGTCGAGCAGCGCCGGGTCCGCGACGCCCACCACCTGGCGTCGGGCACCGGCCGGGTTCGTAAGCGGCCCCAGCAGGTTCATGATCGTCGCCATACCCAACTCCCGCCGGACCGGGATGACGTGGCGCATGGCGGGGTGCAGCAGCGGAGCGAACATGAAGACGATGCCGGCGTCGGCCAGGACCTGCGCCATGGCTTCCGGCGACATCTCGATGGCGACGCCGAGGGCTTCCAGCACATCGGCACTGCCGCACCGTGACGTGAAGGAGCGGTTGCCGTGCTTGGCGATGCGCACGCCGGCCCCGGCGGCCAGGAGCGCAGCCGCCGTGGAGATGTTGAACGTGGTCACCCCTCCACCCGTGCCGCAGGTATCCACGACGGGCCCGTCATCGGCGACGTCCACCGGAACCATGGCATTGCGCATGGCACGCACGCCGCCGGCCACTTCCTCCGGCGCCTCGCCCTTCGTGTGCAGGCCGACGAGCAGGGCGGCGATCTGGATCACGGATGCGCGGCCCTGCATGACCGCGTCGAATGCGGCCTGTGCTTCCTCGACCGACAGGTCCTGCCGGCGGGCCACGGTGGTGATCAAGGATGCGAGGGAGGGGCCCTCGTCCTCGGTGGCGTCTCGAACTGCGTTCATGGCATCGCTGGATGAGGAAAGAACCGGCAAGGTATGCCACCGCGCGATGTCGTGTCAAACGCGCTCGCGCGCGCTTGACACCCTCGCAGGCGGGCGTAGCTTTCCGCGCGTGACGGCCCCGATCGAGCGGCGGATCAAGCTCACGCTTCATTACGACGGCAGCGATTTCTTCGGCTGGCAGGTGCAGCCGGGTGTCCGGACGGTGCAGTCCGATCTGGAGGCGGCGCTCTCCCGGTTGGCGGACCGGCCGACCTCTGTCGTCGCGGCCGGACGTACGGATCGCGGCGTGCACGCCATGGGCCAGGTGGCATCGGCGTTGATGCCCGGGAAATGGACCCCCAGAGCGCTGCGCAGGTCCCTCAACGCGATCCTCCCGGCAGACGTGTGGGTGGCAAACGCGGAGGCGGTGCCACCGGAGTTTCACGCGCGCTACGACGCCGTCGCCCGGGAGTACGTCTACCGCATCGGCACGGAACCGGTCTCCAGCTCCCCGTTCCACCGCCGCTGGTGTTGGCCCGTCCAGGACCGGCTCGACGGCGACCTGCTGGACGCGGCCGCGGTGCGCATCCGGGGCGACCACTCCTTCCGGGCGTTCGCGAAGTCCGGCCAGCCGGAACGAGGCGAGCGTTCGGTGGTACAGCGGGCGGACTGGCAGGCGTGGCCCGATCTGGGGCTGGAGCTGCGCATCCGGGCGAACCGCTTCTTGCATCACATGGTGCGGTACCTGGTCGGTACCATGGTGGACATCGCCCGGGGTCGGCGGCCGCTTGCGGACGTGGATTCGCTGCTGGCCGACGAGGAGGGGCTGGAAACGTCGCCGCCGGCTCCAGCGGAAGGGTTGTTCCTGGCGCGGGTGTATTATTCCAACGACGAAATCGAACGGGAGGATACATGAAGCTCTTCGTGGACACGGCGGACCTCAAGGAGATCCACCGGGCGGCCGAGGCGGGCCTGATCGATGGCGTGACGACGAATCCTTCGCTGCTCTCCCGGGCGGCCGGAGCAGGGGGCGAACCGCGTGACATCCTGAAGGAGATCTGTGAAACGGTGGATGGGCCCATCAGCGCCGAAATGATCGCCACGGAGAGCGATCAGATGTTGAAGGAAGGCCGTGCCCTGGCGAAGATCGCCGACAACATCGTGGTCAAGGCGCCCCTCACGGAGGACGGCCTGGTGGCGTGCCGCAAGCTGCGCGCGGAAGGCATCAAGGTGAACGTGACCCTTTGCTTCTCGCCGCTGCAGGCGCTGCTGGCCGCCAAGGCGAACGCGACGTTCATCTCGCCGTTCGTGGGTCGTCTGGACGACATCTCCAGCGACGGCATGGATGTGGTCCGCCAGATCCGGGTCATCTACGACAATTACGACTTCGAAACGGAGATCCTCGTGGCCTCGGTCCGCCATCCCTTGCACGTGGTGGAAGCGGCCCTGACCGGCGCCGACATCGCGACGATCCCCCCGAAAATCCTCTGGCAGATGTTCGACCACCCGCTCACGGATCGCGGCCTGAAGGCCTTCCTGGACGACTGGCAGAAGCTGCCGGAGGAGAAGCGACGCATTACGGACTGAGCCTGGACAGGTTTCGAGCGATGCCAAGGATCGGGTGGAAGCGACAGTTGTTCAGCGCCGCCTGCGCGGCCCTGGCCCTCGGCTGCCAGGGTGGCGCACAGCCGGCGAAACAGGCGCAGAATGTAGCGCTGGCCCAGGAATCGTCCGCGACGTCGGGCGCGGTCGCTACGATGCCTGCGGCGGCCCGGACACCGGCGCCCCCCCAGGACACGACGAAGGCAGCGCGACAGCAGGCCGTCGACGTGTCGCGCCGCACCGCGATCGTGAACGCCGCCGCCCGCGTGGCGCCGGCGGTGGTCAGCGTGAACATCGTCCGACGTGAGACGGTACAGCCGCAGTCCATGTGGGAGGAGTTCTTCATCCCGCGCGGCTACCAGCGGGAAGTAAAGGGCCTGGGCTCCGGCTTCATCTACGATTCCACGGGCCTGATCCTGACCAACGCGCATGTGGTCCGGGGGGCGCAGGAGATCGTAGTCACGTTGGCCGATGGACGCGATTTTTCCGCCAACGTGGTGGGCACGGACGAGGTGACGGACATCGCCGTCATCCGCATTCCGGAGCCGACGGGCCATCCCTTCCCGGTCGCACCGCTGGGCAACTCCACCAACCTTCTGATCGGGGAATGGGTGGTGGCCATCGGCAATCCGTTCGGCTACCTCCTGTCCAACCCGGAACCGACGGTCACCGTAGGCGTCGTCAGTGGGGCGGGCCGCAACATCGTGCCCAGCGGCAATGATTCTGGATACTATCTGGACATGATCCAGACGGATGCCTCCATCAACCCAGGGAACTCCGGGGGCCCCCTGGTGGATGCCGACGGCCATGTGATCGGCGTCAACTCGTCGATCCTGAGCCGCAGCGGCGGCAGCGAAGGGCTGGGGTTCGCCATCCCCATCGACCGAGCCCGGCGGGTGGCCGACGACCTGGTGCAGCACGGAGAGGTGCGGCGGGCGTGGGTGGGGGTGGAGGTGGCGCCGGCCGACTCGGACCGCTTCGGCCGGAGCACGGCGATCCGGATCTCGCGGGTCGCCGACAACTCGCCCGCACGGCGGGCGGGGCTCAAAGACGGCGAGATCATCGAAGCAGTGGGCAGTCACCAGGTCCGCACGGTGCTGGATTGGGAGGCGGCCTTGCTAGACGCCCGCGTCGGCCAGCCCCTGGCGGTCCGCACGGCACGCAACACGGTGCGCGTCGTGCCCCGTGACCTGCCGTCCCTGGCCGCCGAACGGGTGAAGGCCGTGTCGGACTTCGAGCTCGTGACGCTCACGCCCGCCATCCGGGCCGAGCGGGGGCTGGTCAGCCAGTCCGGCGCACTGATCGTCAAGCTGTCGGAAGCCGCCCGCAACGTGGGCTTGCGCCAGGGTGACCTGATCCTGCAAATCAATCGCCGGCGCGTCCGCACGGCCGAGGAAGCGGCCGACCTGCTCAAGCGCCTGGCGGACCAGGGCCCCATCCAGATCATTTACGAGCGCAACCGGCACCTGGGCGCCGTGTCCTTCTACATTCGCTGAGCCGCGAGAGCCGATGGCCCGAAAACAGGAGCAGGACACGACCGGCGGCAATGAGGCCCCTGCGACCTCGTATCAGAATCCCCTGATCGAACGCTACGCCTCGGCCGAGATGAGCCGCATCTTCTCGCCCGCCACCAAGTTCGGCACGTGGCGCCGACTATGGCTCGCGCTGGCGGAGACACAGAAGGAGCTGGGGCTGGACATCCCGGACGCCGCGCTCACCGAGATGCGCGAACACCTGGACGACATCGATCTGGACCGCGCACGCGAGCTGGAACGTCAGCTGCGCCACGACGTCATGGCGCACGTCCACCACTTCGGCGAGGTGGCACCGGCCGCCCGGGCCGTGATCCACCTGGGCGCCACCAGCGCCTTCGTCACGGACAATACGGAGCTGATCCAGCATCGGGACGCGCTGAACCTCGTACGGGAACGACTCGTCGCCTGCATCGCGGCTCTCGCCGGCTTCGCCCGCCAGCACCGCGCCCTGCCCACCTTGGGCTTCACGCACTTCCAGCCGGCACAGCCGACGACGGTGGGCAAGCGGGCCACGCTCTGGCTCCAGGACCTCCTGCTGGACCTGGAGGAGGTGGAGCACCGCCTGGCCACACTGCGCTTCCGGGGCGTGCGCGGCGCCACGGGCACACAGGCGTCCTTCCTGGAGCTGTTCGACGGCGACCACCCGAGGGTGGACGCCCTGAACCGGGGCGTGGCCGAGCGCATGGGCTTCGACCGGCTGTACTGGGTGAGCGGCCAGACGTACCCGCGCAAGGCCGATTATGCGTTCCTGACCACGCTCGCCGGCATCGCGACGTCCACGTCCAAGTTCGCCCACGACCTGCGCCTGCTCCAGCACCTGCGGGAGGTGGAGGAGCCGTTCGAGACGGACCAGATCGGGTCGTCATCGATGCCCTACAAGCGGAACCCCATGCGTGCCGAGCGCATCACATCGTTGTCGCGCCACGTGCTGGCCCTGACCGTCGATGCCGGGTTCACGGCCGCGACTCAGTGGCTGGAGCGCACGCTGGATGACTCGGCGAACCGGCGCATCGCCATCCCGGAGGCGTACCTGTCCACGGACGCCGTGCTGCTCATCACCCACAACGTGGCCGGCGGGCTGGTGGTGCACCCCACCATGATCCGACGGCGCCTCGAGCAGGAGCTGCCGTTCCTGGTGACGGAAGCCGTGCTCATGCAGGGCGTGCGGGCGGGCGGCGACCGCCAGGACCTGCACGAGCGCATCCGGCGCCACGCCGTCGCGGCCGCCGACCGGCTCAAGGACGAGGGTGGCGAGAACGACCTGGCGGAACGCATCGCCGCCGACCCGGCATTCCCCCTGGACCTGGACCACATCCGCGCCATCCTGACCCCGGAGCGTCACATAGGACGCGCACCGGAACAGGTGGACGCGTTCCTGGAAGAAGCCGTGGCACCGGTGCTGGACCGGTACCGGGTGCCCCAAACCGTCCCCGAACTGCGAGTTTGAGTGATGACAGAACCGATCGCATCCACGTCGTTGCCCTTCCCCCTCGTGGCCCGTGGCAAGGTCCGTGACATCTACGACGTGGGCGAGGACCGGTTGCTGTTGGTGGCGACGGACCGGATCAGCGCCTTCGATGTCGTACTGTCACCCCCGATTCCGCGGAAAGGTGAAGTGTTGACCCAGATCACCGCCTGGTGGCTGGAACGGGTCCGCGATCTCACGCCGAACCACCTGATCTCCGCCAACGCTGACCGCATCGCCGAGCTCGTGCCGGAGCTGGCCGACGCCCGGGACCAGTGGGCGAGGCGTTCCATGCTGGTCCACCGGGCGAACACCATCCCGGTGGAGTGCGTGGTCCGTGGCTACCTGTCCGGGTCCGCCTGGCGCGAGTACCGGGAGAACGGCACGCTGGCCGGAGAGAAGCTGCCGGATGGCCTGAAGGAGAGCGACCGCCTGGAGCCGCCCATCTTCTCGCCCGCGACCAAGGCAGAAGAGGGACACGATGAAAACATCACGTTCGGCACCATGCGAGAGCAGCTGGGCGCCGACGTGGCCGACCACCTGCGCGACACCAGCCTCGCCCTCTATTCCCGGGGCCGGGACGTCGCCGCCGAAACGGGCATCATCCTGGCCGACACGAAATTCGAGTTCGGCATGCACGACGGCCGGCCGATCCTCATCGACGAGGTCCTGACGCCGGACTCCTCCCGCTTCTGGCCGGCGGAAAGCTATGAGGCGGGCCGGTCGCAGCCGTCCCTCGACAAACAGCCCGTGCGGGATTACCTGGAGGGTCTGACCCGGGAGGGACGTTGGGACAAGACACCTCCAGCCCCCGAGCTGCCGACGCCGGTGGTGGAAGCCACGACGGAACGGTACCTCCGGATCTTCCGCCTGCTCACGGGTTCGGAGCTGGACGCGTTCCAGGCCGCGGAGCCGGACCCGTCCACCGCATGAGCCTGGCGCTTCTGGTCATCGGTCTGGGCGGCCTGCTGGGCCTGCTGGCATTTGCCGCCGCCATCTGGCGGCGACGATGGGGCCTGTGGCTGCTGGGCTACCTGCTGACACTGCTGGCCGTCTCGGGGGCGCTCATGCGAGGAGGCAGCTGATGGAACGGCGACGCCCCAGCCTGCGGGGCGGTGTCATCATCGTCCCCAGCGCCCTCACGCTGGCCAACCTCTTCTTCGGCATGTGGGCCATCGTGTCGGCGACTCACGGCGAGTTCACCAACGCTGGCTGGCTTATCGTCTTCGCCGGAGTCGCCGACATGCTGGACGGGCGCGTGGCCCGCGTCACGCAGACGGGCAGCCGGTTCGGTGGAGAGCTGGACTCGCTCGTGGACGCCATCAGCTTCGGTGTCGCCCCCGCCCTGGTCATCTACTTCCTGTTCCTGTCCGAAGGCGTGTGGAACTGGATCGCCGCGTTCTTTTACATCACGGGCGCGGTCGTGCGCCTGGCCCGGTTCAACATCGAACAGGCGGGCCACGCCAAGGTTGCCTTCCACGGCCTGCCCTCCCCTGCCGCGGGCATGCTGCTGGCCACGTTCTACCCGTTCAGCCGGACACGCCTGTTCCAGGACTCCCTGTCCGCGCTGCCGTGGCCGGCCATCATGACAGCGCTCCTCGTCGTGCTGGCGTTGCTCATGATGAGCCACGTGCTCTACCCCGTGGTGCCGAAATTCGGGTTTCGCACCGGGAAAGGCATTCTCACGCTGGTCATGCTGCTGGCCGTGCTGGCCGCGACGCTCACGGTGCCCTCGGAGTTCTTTTTTCCCGCCCTGGGCTTCTACGTATTGTACGGCGTGGTGAAAGCCTTGGTGCTGGGCCTCTTCGAACGCCTGCCGGAGCGCGACCTGCTGGTGGACGACGATGAGCTCGACGAAGCCGACGCCGAGCTTCGACCTCTGGACTACGACGAGCTTGCACCGCCACCCCGGCTCTGGATCCCGCGCCGACGATCCAGGCGCCACACGGGCGGCAACGACGAACCCTCTACGAACCCGGAGGACGCCTCGTGAAGCAATACCAGGTGGAAGTCCGCGTCACCCCCCGCGAAGGCCTGCTGGATCCCCAGGGCAAGGCGGTGGAGCATGCCCTGCACCAGCTTGACTTCGCAGAGGCCGAGAAGGTGCGCATCGGCAAGCTGGTGCGCTTCCTTCTGCGCGCTACGGACGATGACGATGCCCGCCAGCGCGCCGACGACATGTGCCGGAAGCTGCTGGCCAACCCGGTCACGGAAGACTACACCATCACTCTGAGCGTGGACTGATCATGCGTGTCGCGGTCATCACGTTCCCCGGCTCCAATTGCGACTACGACTGCTACAAGGCCGTCCGCGCGGTGCTGGGCGAATCCGCCGATTACGTCTGGCACCGGGAGACGGACCTGAACCAGGCGGATGCCGTCATCCTGCCCGGTGGGTTCAGCTACGGCGACTACCTGAGGGCCGGCGCCATCGCCCGCTTCAGCCCCGTCATGAGTGCCGTGCGCGACTTCGCGGACGCCGGCGGGCCGGTGTTGGGCATATGCAATGGCTTCCAGATCCTGTGCGAGGCCGGCATGCTGCCGGGCGCCCTGGTGCGGAATGTCTCCCTCCAGTTCCGCAGCGTGCCGGTTCATGTCCGCGTCGAACGGGCCGATACCCTCTTCACCAGGCGCTACGAAGCCGGCCAGGTGTTGCGCGTGCCCATCGCTCACGGCGAGGGGAACTACCTGGCGGATGACGCAACGGTCGAACGGTTGGAGGCCGAGGGCCGCATCGTGTTCCGCTACGTGGAGCCGGACGGCCGTGTCACGGAAGCCGCCAATCCCAACGGATCCACCCGGAACATCGCGGGAATCATCAACGATGCGGGCAACGTGCTGGGCTTGATGCCACACCCGGAACGCGCCATGGAAGCGGTCCTGGGCTCGGTGGACGGGCTGGGCCTGTTCGAATCCCTCCGGGACCATGTCCATGCCGCCACGCCGCCCCTCCCCGACGGAGGGACCGGGAGACGGGGGGACGGAGGGACCGCGTCCGCAGGCTCCCCTTCGCATGCATCAACCGGCCATGGGGAGGCGTGACATGGGCGCCAGAAAGACGGACTCCGTGAACAACTCCGGCGCCGTCGAGCCACGGCCAGGCGATCCGGAAGTCACTCCGGAGCTGGTGGACCAGCACGGATTGAGCGAGGAAGAGTACACCAGCATCGTCGAGCTCCTCGGCCGGACGCCCACATACACCGAGCTGGGCATCTTCAGCGCGCTGTGGTCGGAGCACTGCGGGTACAAGAACTCCCGGCCGCTCCTCAAGCAGCTGCCCACCGAGGCGCCGTGGGTGTTGCAGGGACCGGGTGAAAACGCGGGCGTCATCGATGTGGGCGATGGCTACGCGGTGGCCTTCAAGATCGAGTCCCACAACCACCCGTCGGCCGTGGAACCGTATCAGGGAGCGGCGACGGGCGTCGGCGGCATCCTCTGGGATGTCTTCACCATGGGCGCACGCCCGGTGGCGGTCCTGGATTCACTGCGTTTCGGGGCGCTGGACAGTCCGCGCGTGCGCTACCTGTTCGCCGGTGTCGTCAAAGGCGTGGGCGACTACGGCAACTGTGTCGGCATCCCGAACATCGGTGGCGAGGTCCTGTTTGACGACGCTTACGAGGGCAACCCGCTGGTCAACGCCATGGCCATCGGGCTCATGAAGAAGGAAGACCTGATCCGCGGCTACGCCTCGGGTCCCGGCAACCCCATCATCGCCGTGGGCGCCCGCACGGGACGGGACGGCATCCACGGCGCGACGTTCGCGAGCGTGGAGCTCAGCGAGGAGACGGAGGCGAGCCGGCCCCAGGTGCAGGTGGGCGATCCGTTCACCGAGAAGTTGCTGCTGGAGGCCTCCCTGGAGCTGATCAAGAGTGGCTTCATCGTCGGCATCCAGGACATGGGCGCGGCGGGCCTGGCCTCGTCGTCGTCGGAGATGGCGGAGCGCGCCGGCACCGGCGTGGACATCGACGTAGGCGCCATGCTCGTCCGGGAAGAAGGGATGACGCCGTACGAGATCCTGCTGTCGGAGTCACAGGAACGCATGCTCGTGGTGGCGAAGGCCGGCCACGAAGACGACGTGCAGGGCATCCTGGAGAAGTGGGAGCTGGAAGCTTCGGTGATCGGGCACGTCACCGACGACGGCCTGTACCGGGTGCGCGAGAACGGCGTCGTCGTCTGCGAGATCCCCGGACACGCCATCGTGAACTGCCCTACGTACGTGCGCGACGCGCAGGAGGACCCCGACGTGCAGAGCCTCCGCGCCTGGGACCCCGCGGAGCTGGACAGTGAGCCCATCTCCGGCCAGCCGGGCGAGGCGTTGCTGCGACTGCTGGCCTCGCCCAACATCGCTTCCAAACACTGGGTCTACGACCAGTACGACTCCACCGTCCGGACCGCCACGGCACAGGGGCCGGGCGGCGACGCCGGCGTGCTGCGCATCCGCGGAACGGATCGGGGCATCGCGGCCAAGACCGACTGCAACGGCCGCTACACCTATCTCAACCCGCGCCGGGGTGCCATGATCGCCATGGCGGAAGCGGCCCGGAACCTGGCGTGCGTGGGCGCACGGCCCCGCGCCATCACCAACTGCCTCAATTTCGGCAATCCTCTCAAGCCCCACGTCTATCACCAGATGAAGGAAGTGGTGGCGGGCATGGCGGAGGCCTGCCGCCGTTTCGAGACGCCGGTGGTGAGCGGCAACGTTTCGCTTTACAACGAAAATCCGAATGGCGCGGTCTTCCCGACCCCGGTCATCGGCATGGTGGGCGTGCTGGACGACGTCTCCCTGCAGGTCACCGCCGGGTTCAAGCACCCGGGCGACCAGGTGGTGCTTCTGGGAACCAACACGAACGAGCTGGGCGGCTCAGAATACCTCAAGGTCATCCACGACCGCGTGGCGGGCGACGCCCCCGCGGTCGACCTGGACGCCGAGAAGGCGTTGCAGGAGGCCGTGCTGGATATGAACGGCGCACGGCTGCTCGCCAGCGCCCACGACTGCTCGGAAGGCGGCCTGGCCGTGTGCCTGGCGGAAAGCGCCATCGCGGACCCGCGGCGGCCTCTGGGGTTCGATGGCCAGCTGGACGACGATCTGGCGGCCGCCGCCCTGTTGTTCGGCGAGGCGCAGGGGCGCATTGTGCTTTCGTGTCAGGCGGACCGGCTGGACGCCGTACTGGACACCGCGCGCCGCCACGGCGTACCCGCCCGCACCATCGGCGTGGTAGGCCAGCTCGAGGGCGCGTTCCGGCTACGCATCGACGGCGGCGACGGCGCAGAAGCCACCACCATCGACGTGCCGACGCGACGGCTGGCGGAGGCGTACCACGGTGCCATCTCTCGCGTCATGGACCGGACGCCGGGTGCGAAGGAAGCGGGATTGTCGTCCTGAGGGTTGCCGGGTGATGCACGGGTTTCGGGGGGAACCATAGATCATGTGTGGCATTGTCGGTGTAACGGGTGTCGAACACGCGGCCGAAACGGCGTTTCTCGGCCTCTATGCGCTACAGCACCGTGGCCAGGAGGCGGCCGGGATCTGCGCGGCGGGTGAAGACGGTAAGACCCGCCTGCACAAGGCGACGGGCGCGGTAGCGGACATATTCGACGAGCCGACCCTGCGGCGGCTCAAGGGACGGGTGGCGTTGGGGCATACGCGCTACTCCACCGCGGGCGGCGCAGGGTTGCAGAATGCGCAGCCCCTGGTCGTGCGCTACCGCCAGGGCGACCTGGCGCTGGTACACAACGGCAACATCACCAACGCCCAGGTCCTGCGGGACGAGCTCGTGAACGAGGGCGCCCTGTTCCAGGGCACCATCGACTCCGAGGTCATGGTGCACCTCATTGCACGGTCCCGCTGTCCCACGCCCGAAGAGCAAATCACCGAAGCGCTGTCGCGCTTGCAGGGCGCCTTCTCCGTGATCATCACGGTGGGCGAAACCCTCTTCGCCGCCCGCGACCCGTGGGGATTCCGACCCCTGGTGCTGGGCCGCAAAGGGACGGGCTACATCGTGGCCAGTGAAACGTGTGCCCTGGATCTCCTGCACGCGGAATACGTACGGGACATCGAGCCGGGCGAGATGATCCGCATCCAGGACGGCGAGGTGACGGCGCTGAAGAACGCGGCGCAGGATCACCACGCCGCGCCGTGTATCTTCGAGCTCGTCTACTTCGCCCGGCCGGATTCCCATCTGTTCGGCGCAAGTGTGGATGGCGCGCGACGGGCGTTCGGCCGACAGTTGGCCCGGGAGCAGCCTGCAGACGCCGACTGTGTGTTCAGCGTGCCCGACTCGTCCAACTCCGCAGCCCTTGGCTACAGTGAAGAAAGTGGCATTCCGTACGAGCTGGGCCTCATCCGGAATCACTATGTCGGCCGCACGTTCATTCATCCCACGCAGGCCGGGCGCGATTTTCGCGTGCGCATCAAATACAACGCCGTGCGAGAAGTATTGAACGGGAAACGGGTGGTCGTCGTGGACGATTCGCTCGTGCGTGGTACCACCAGCAAGGGCCTGGTGCGGCTCATCCGGGAAGCAGGCGCACGGGAGGTGCACTTGCGCATCGGCAGCCCGCCTGTACGATTCCCGTGTTTCTACGGAATCGACATGCCCACTCGGGAGGAGTTGATCGGCGCCCAGATGTCCGTGGAAGAGCTTCGGAAGCACCTGGACGTCGATTCACTCGGCTATCTGTCACTGGACGGCATGACGCACGCCGTAAGCGAATTCGGACCCTTCTGCACCGCCTGCTTCTCGGGCGAATATTCCGCGCCTCTCGTGGACCTCGAGCGCGGCTTCAGTGTTATTTCCAGCAGCTGATCGTCGGACGGACCTGAACATCAATTCCAACCGTGAAAGGCCCGGAGGATAAACCGATGTCCGCAGGCTACGTGTATTATTTCGGGGGCGGCAATGCCGATGGCGGCAAGGAAGACAAGGAGCTGCTCGGCGGCAAGGGCGCCAACCTCGCAGAGATGACTCGAATCGGAGTGCCCGTCCCTCCGGGATTCACCATCACCACCGACGTGTGCCGCCACTACATGCGCCACGCGAGCCTGCCCGACGGGCTGAACGGGGAAGTCGCCCGCAGCCTGAGTCGGCTGGAAGAGGAGATGGGCAAGGGCTTCGGGGACTCCGCCCAACCCCTCCTGCTGTCCGTGCGCAGTGGAGCCGCCACCTCCATGCCGGGCATGATGGACACCATCCTCAATCTGGGCCTGAACGACGAGACGGTGGACGGCCTGGCGCGCGCAGCGGGCGACCGCCGCTTCGCGTTCGACTCCTATCGCCGTTTCGTGCAGATGTACGGCGATGTCGTCCTGGGCATCGAGCACGCCGCGTTCGAGCGCATCCTGTCCATACCTGCCCCGGAGCCAGCGAATAGTGTATCTGCCAACCTGTCAAGCACCAGCGCTGAAACATCGGCATCAACCATGCCGACATTGGCTGCCTGCCAGCTTTCACCACTGTCACTTGAGCGAAACACACCTCTCTC
>JARRJS010000069.1:42312-60476 GCA_037388885.1 Gemmatimonadota bacterium | reverse complement strand
TCCCCAGACGCTGATACAGCACTCCCAGCGTTACCGTAACGACTTCGTCACCCTCTCGCGAGAAGCCACTCGCATAACTCTTTGCCTGAACTTGTGTACCGGACCATGCTCCCGGCCCTCCGCCGTCTGAGCCGCCGCCAATCGCCGGGCCATCTCCGCGTCTTCCAGGCGACCCTTCAGACGCCGGTCCCCGGGATGCGTCCGCAACAGGCGCTGATAGATGCGCACGGCCCGGTCGTGCAGCCCCTGACGCTGATACAGCTCGGCCATCGTTTCCGTATAGACTTCGTCACCCTCTCGCGAGAAGCGAATCGCATCGGACTACCGCGGACCAGGCGCCGACGGCGCGGTCGTACCTGTCCGCCCTGCTGGCGTGGAAGAACGGTCGGGCGCGGTCCGGCGGCGAAAACGGCGGTCGTCGACCGTCGGCGGTGGCTGAACCGACGCCGGCCGCACCACGACCGGTGCCGGGCGATGAAGCGTCGCGCCAGGCGTGGCCATGGGAAGAACCTGCAACACATGTGGAAGCGGGCGCCGCTGGTGCACCTGCCGAGCGTGAGGCGGGTCTGCGGTGGCCGTCGCGGTCAGGCGGGCGGGCGGAGCCTGCGGGTCGGCCCCGCGCCGTGCGCGAGGCGCCGCCGATGTTGGGAACCACGGCGCAAAAAGTCCAAGCAGACGCGGAGGCCGTGCTGGCCATCACGGATCTGCTGGTAGGACTGCTGGAGTATCGTGACCCGTTCTTCCGTGGCAGCAGCAGCCTGACGCGTCTTCTGGCGGCAGCAGTGGGACGGGAGCTGGGGCTATCGGAGCCGGATGTGCACAACCTGGCGCTGGCGGCGGTTCTGCGGGACCTGGGCCGACTGGCGCTGGGTGGCAAGCTGGTGACGGAACCGCAGGCGGCGCGCACGCCGGAGGCGCGCCGGAGGATCGAGCGGCACGTCGACCTGGCGCTCCACCTGCTGGAAGGGATCAACCTGCCTGCGTCGGTACGCTACGCGGTGCGGCATCACCACGAGCGGTGGGACGGCCGGGGATACCCCGACGGCCTGGCCGGCGAGGAGATCCCGTTGTCGGCACGCATTCTGGCGGTCGTGGATTCCTTCGCGGCGATGGTAGCGGCGCGGCCGTACCGATTGCCGCGCAAGGTACCGGAAGCCGCGGCGGAGCTGCAGGCGGAAGCAGGCACACGCTACGACCCGGACATCGTTGATGCGCTGATGCGTGTTCTGGCGCGCAGGGATCAGCCTCAGCTCGGCTTCGTGCTGCGCCACCACATCCTCATCGTGAGCCCGGACCAGCCGGGCGCGACCGTCACCGCCGCGAAGTTGTGCTCCGCCGGCTACCTGGCGGAAGTCGCTGCGGACATCGACACCGCCCGCGAACGGCTGCGACGGGTTCCGGTGGCCGCCGTCATGGTGGGCGCCGAGCTAATGAACGGCGAAGCCGTTCGCTTCATCCGCGAGCTACGTGGGCATCGCACGATGGGCCAGCTCCCCATCGTCGTCATCGATGCGCCCCACGTGGATGATCGGGTGGAGCTACTGGAGAACGGCGCCGATGTGTGCTTCGCCCCCGACGCCTCGTATTCGGAGCTGTACGGCACGCTGGGCGCCCTGATCCGACGGGCTTTCCGACAGCGCTCAAGCAGCATCCGGGCAGCCGCGGCCGAAGGCGAATCGTCCTGGCTGGCGTTGCAGGGCGACATCCAGGACTTCCCCCTGACCTGGCTCCTCCAGGTCATGAAGTACGACGGTCGCACCGCCGCCATCGGCATCCGCACGGCCGACGAGCTGGGCGTCATCTACCTCGAAGGCGGTGACGCCCGACACGCCCATATCCGGGGCGGCGCCAAGGGTGAGCCGGCGTTGCGGCAGATGCTGAGCTGGCGCAAGGGCCACTTCACCGTGGAACCCGACGCGCACCCACCGGAGCGCACCATCACGACGTCCATCACACACCTGCTACTGGACCAGGCAGTCGCGGAAGATCACGCCGCCGCAGGCCAGATCTTCGGCGCGGTCAAGGCAGATCAGTAACGCGCGTGCCGGCCCCGCCGGGGCGGAGCCCAAGGCAGGCGACCCGGGCGAATTGCCCATCGTCCTTCCCGGAGCGTCAGTGGACCTGCGATGACCCCGGCCGCTCCACGCGCACTATGTGGACCGGCGGTCGGGCGAGGATCGTGCCGTCCACGACGAGCCGGAACTCGTATCCGCCGAAGTCGGGGAACGTCACGGCTCCCAATTGGACGATGACCTGGCCCCGCAGTCGGGCGGCGCCCGTGCGCAGCAGTCGAATGGGATTGGGCGGACTGAGAGGGACGATTTCCCGGCCGTCCTCGGTGAACAAGCCGAGCCGGAATTCGTGCTCGTCCGCTTCATCGGCGTCCGCCACCTCCAGGCGCGCCACCAGGTACATGGGCGCGTGGGTGACCGGCGCGGCCGGCGCGGCGATGGTGTCGAACTCGCCTACGATGACCAGCTTGCCCTCGCGCGTTTCCGTCACGTGATCCGCCAGCAGGGCGAACTTGAGCTCCAGTTCCTCGCTCATTGCCGTGGTTCCAGTTGACACTCCATTTCGATCTCCGGGGCCCAGATCGTGGCGGGCAACCGCTTGAAGCCCACTTTCTGGTAGGAGCGGATGGCCGCCCGGTTGGACGGCTCCACGCTCAGCCACAACCGATCATAGCCTGCCGCACGCGCCAGGTCGACCAGGGCTCTGTTCAGCGCCGTTCCGATGCCGCGGTTGCGGATCGACTGATGCAGGAAGTTGGCGAGCTCCACCGTGCCATTGTAGGGCAGAAGCATACCGTGGCCCAGCAGGCTGCCGTCGACCAACACGATGGTGTGGATGCCCTGGTCCAGAATGGCGTCCAGCCAGGCCCGGCGCGCCAGCGCGTCCTGCGGCGGCAGGCCCTGGGCGATGCGCTTCGGTTCGAAGGCGTCGTACATCCCTTCCAACCCGGCCAGATCGTCCGGCGCGTGGCGCCGGATGGTGAACGGGTGACCTCGCTTGTCGAGAAGCGTGACGGGAAGATCCACGGAATTCGTCAGAACCCCAGCCCCCAACCGGTGATGATCGGTAGCACCTTGCGACGCACGGACCGGACCGTGCGGTCGTTCACGACATCACGTTCCGCCTGGTCCGGCGGGGGCGCGGCGACGTCCCCGGGGTCGCGCAGCGTCCGGGGCAGCCCGTGGCCCGCTTCCGCCTCCACGGACTTCAGCCAATCCGCCGGGATGTCGTCTGGCGCCTCGTCGCCGCACAACGCGGCCCACGTCAGCGTCCACGCCCTCGGCACCACATCGTACACGGCGTATCCGCCCCCGCCCGTGGCGACGATGCGTCCGCCGCAATGCTCGTCCGCGACCGTTCCGGCGATGCGCACCAGCTTCTCGTAAAGGCCCGTCGAGCAGCGCAGATGGGTCAGCGGATCCCACACATGGGAGTCGCAACCCGTCTGCAGCACGATGACATCCGGCTTGAACGCGGACGCCAGCTCGGGGATCAGGGCTTGGAACGCAGCCAGGAAGGAGCCGTCCCCCGTGTGTGCCTCCAACGGCGCGTTCACGCTGTATCCGTAGCCGTCACCCTCGCCCAGCTCCTCGATGAAACCGGTGGCCGGGAACAGGTACAGGCCACTCTCGTGAAGCGATACCGTCAGCACGTCGGGGTCGCCGTAGAAGACCCTTTGCACGCCGTCACCGTGGTGCGCATCGTAGTCGATGTACATGACGCGTGCGCCGTAGTGTTCCTGGATCCACCGGATGGCCACGGCCAGGTCATTGTACACGCAGAAGCCCGAGGCGCGATCAGGCATGGCGTGATGGAGGCCGCCCGCCAGACTGTACGCCCGGACGGCATCGCCCTCCATGACCACCTGGGCGGCCCGCAGCGTGGCCCCTACAATGGCGCGGGCGGCGGCGTGCATGTCTTCCACAATGGGCACGTCGTCGGTGCCCAGTCCATAGTGCAGCAGGCCCGCATCGGCGACGGCGCCGGGGCGCGACGCCCGGCCCACGGCCACCAGGTACTCATCCGAATGCACGCGCAGGAGATCCCGCTGCGAGGCGCGGCCCGGGGGAAGGACCGGCCGGCGCGCATCGCCGGCCAGGCCGAGCGCCCGGATGAGCGACACGGTGAGCTCGAGGCGGCGTGGATCCATGGGATGCCCGGGCCGGAAGCGGTATCTTGCCAGGGCATTGTCCCAAATGAGAGCAGTCTGCTGCACCGCGGTAGCATACCCTCGGCGCATGACTGCGGCAACCATTGGGGATTGACGCCGGTCCTTCTGTAACCGAGCATCCGTGTCGGACCTTCAACCCCTGCGGGGAGGCATACCTTGAAGCGTTCTCGTCCCTTCGTGCACGCTCTCGCACTGGCGGTGCTTGCGGGCGCGTGCCACCCTGCCCCACCACCACGCCAACCGCCGCCCGAAGCCTATGAATACCAGCCGACGCCCCAGGAACAGCAGCTGGCGATTAAGGATTTCAAGGCTTACGCGAGGAAGTTCCTGGACTGGTACTACACGGCGCACCCCGTGCGGGCGACCGAGCTGGGCATCCACGCGGGCGATGGTCAGCTGCCCGACCGGAGCCGCGAAGGTGTGCGGAATGAGATCAACGCATTGCTGGACTGGCTCCAGAAGCAAGAGGATCTGGAACCGGGGATGCTGGACATGCCCGACCAGATCGACTTCCGGATCATCGAGTATGCCATCCGTGCCGAGCTGCTGGACCTCGAGGAGATCCGGCTCTGGGAACACCAGCCCGGGTTCTACGTGGACGTCGTATCCCGCGGCATCACGGCCTTGATGGCGGGTGACTCGGCATCGCGCACTACCCGTATGCGCAATGCGGCGGCACGGTTGGAATCGGTGCCGGACATGCTCACCGCCGCGCGTGAGAACCTGAGCGTCGTGCCCGCTCCGTGGGCACGCGTGGCCGCACGCGACGCGCGCACGACGGCCGCCTACCTGCACGCTCGGGTGAGCGCCGCGTTCCACGCCGACGACGCCGGCCCCCTGTTGACGGGCCAGTTCGATGGAGCGCTCGACCGGGCGGCGGCGGCGCTGGATGCTTACGCGGACTGGCTCGACAGCTCGGTGTTGCCGCACGCCACGGGGGACTACCACCTCGGTCGCTACATCTTCCTGCGCGAGATCCAGTACCGGGAGCACGTGCAGCTGTCCGCCGACGAGATGGCCCGGCTGAGTACCGATGCCATCAACGACCTCCGGACACAGCTGCAGAAAGTGGCCACGGAGATCGACCCGGGCCGCACGCCCCGGGAAATCCTGGACTCGCTGGCGGCGGACACCTCGGGCGCCGGCGACCCGGTGTCCGCCGCGCAGGCAGACCTCAACGCGGCGCGCAACTTCGTCACCAGCAGGCAGCTGGTGCCGCTACCGGCGGACCTGCCCATCGTGCGCGCCATGCCGGCCGACCTGCCGCCTTCGTCCGCGGGCCTGCAGATGCACGGGCCGCTCGACACGACGGGCCTGCCGGCCTACCTCGACGTTCCGCGGGACCTGAGTCCCATCGCGCTTCGCCTCTTCGTGATCCGCACGACGATGCCCGGCGCGTTCGTGCAGCGGCAATACGTCGGCGAGGCCGAGTCGGAGGTACGCCGGGTCTTCCAGCCGCGCAGCCTGCGGGAAGGTTGGGCGCGTTACGCCGAACAGCTCATGGTGGACGAAGGTTTCGCCACGACCGACCCGGGCCTGCGACTGATGGAGTTACAGCGCGCCCTCGAACGACAGGCCTTGTGGCAGGCCACCGTGCGCGTGCACGCCTTCAATGCGTCCATCGACGGAGCCGCCGACAGCCTCCCGGAACTGGCCTATATCGATGCCGACTCGGCCCGGCGCGAGGTGACGCGGGCCACGTACGAGCCGGCGTATTTCTCGGAGGCGCTGGGCAGGCCGCAGCTGATCGAGCTGCGGCGCGCCTATCGCAGTTACCTGGACGCGAACAACGACACCAAAGGGACGTTCAGCCTGGCGTCCTTCCACGAGAAGTTCCTCAAGCTCGGCTTGCCCGCACCCCTGGCGGGCCGCCTGCTCATGCCGCGACGACGCCGGGCAACGTCCAGGAACAGGCGCGGCCCTTGGCCGCCTCGCTGACACGCGAGTGCGCACGGTCCCGGGGCCCCGTCGGCTTGCGCCGGCTGGGGCCTCGTCGTCTATTTGACCGTGCGCCGCCGGCGATTCTCCCCCTCCTGAATGCGTGAGAGATCCATGCACACGAAGCGACCTGTCAGCCCCGCCGCGGAGGAGATCCTGGGCGGCTACTTCCCCGTGCTGGACCACGGGTTCGTCGCCCTCGTGGACTACATGGGCAGCGACGAGGACATCGAGCGGGCCGCGCGCGTCAGCTACGGATACGGCACGCGCAAGGTGAGCCAGACGCGCGGACTCATCCGCTACCTGCGCCGGCACATGCACACCACGCCCAGCGAGATGGTGGAGCTGAAGTTCCACTGCTGCATGCCCATCTTCGTGGCGCGCCAGTGGATCCGACACCGGACCGCCAACGTGAACGAGTACAGCGGCCGCTACAGCCTCATGCCGCTGCTCTTCTACCGGCCCGACGGGGACCATTTCGCCCTGCAGAGCGAATCCAACCGCCAGGGCCGGGCCGCGCAGCCTGCCGGCGATGCCCTGTATCGCGATGCCCTGGAGCGCTGGGAAGAGGTGCGCCGGCAGTCCGCCGACACCTACGACTGGCTGGTCCAGCAGGACGTCGCCCGGGAGATCGCGCGCATAGACCTGCCGCTGTCCACCTACACGCAGTGGTACTGGAAGATCGATCTACACAACCTGCTCCACTTCCTGACCCTGCGCGTCGATCCCCACGCCCAGTGGGAGATCCAGGCCTACGCCCGCGTCATGGCGGGCATGCTCAAGCGCGTCGCGCCACTCTCCTACGAAGCCTGGATCGATTACAACCTCTCGGGCAGCCGCCTCTCTTTCGCCGAGATGCAGGTCATCCGCAGCTTCCTGGCCGCAGACGACGACGGCCTGCGGACGCGCCCGGAAGCCGCCTCCCTCGACCCGGACGCCCTCAAGGCCATGGGCCTCTCCAAGCGCGAGATCCGCGAGCTCGTCGAAAAGCTGCAACCTGCCCAGCGCCCCGATTTCGAGCTCGACCTCTCCCGGATGAGAGGCGCCGAAGAGGTCGGGAAGGAGATGGAAGAAGCAACGCCCACCCTTTGACCACCTCCCCACGCTTCCACCCCGACGGGGAGAACCACCCTACTTCCCCCCGTCCCCGACGGGGTGACTGCCGGCGTGCGGTTGGTGCCCGCTCCCGGCTGATTGCCGGCGCAAGCATCAGCCCGGACCCGGAATGAAGGGAGAAAGGGAGAAGGCGCGAAGCCGGTGTTTGACCAACTCGCCCTCTCCCGGTCACTACCGCCGGAGACGGGTCTCCCGGTCGGGGGGCGCGGGAGGTGGCGGAGCGGCTTCCGCCTTGATCTGCAGGTCCGGCGAAGCGGCGAGGGGGCGCTCCCGGGGCAGGTTCTCGTCCTCGTAGAGACGGTGCTCCCGGCGGCGGGCGACGCCGAGGGGGTAGCGCCAGTAGCGCCACGGCTGGGACAGCAGCTTGCGGGCTGCGAACGGCGCGATGAGCTCCGGCAGATCGCCCAGGACGTTCACACCCGTTTCCATGCGGATGCGTTCCAGAGCACGCATGGGCTGCCGGGTCTGTTGGTCGGCGACACGTTTCCACACGGATCCCAGCACGTGGCGGATGCCGTGGACGGGAATGCCCTCGGTGTCCTGCTGGAAGCTGACGGCGCGGAAGATGGGGTAATGGAAGACGAGGTCGGCATCGGTCTCCACGACCCAGACGCCGGGCTCGCCGGCTGCGGCGGCGTGCAGGGCGCTGGACCTGGCCCGCATCAGGGAAGCGCGGTTGCCGAAGCTCTCATACGGGATCCACAGCTCGCGGTAGTGCAGATCGGTGACGATCCATTCGAGGGCGCCGGCGTCGGGCCCGTCGGCGCGGATCCACAACTCCACCCGTTCCCAGTCGCGTTCCCAGAACTTGTTCAGCTCGGCAGGGCTCAGCAGCAGGTAGCGCCACACCCAGTACGCCTTTCCGTCGAGCCAGTGAGGCGCATCCCCGTCCCGGTCGTACGGCCGACCCACGCCCTCGGCGGTGTACAGCAGCAAAGCGGGCGGCACGGGGCGGGGCATGAAGAACCAGTCAGCCAGCAGGTAAAGCACATACAGGGCGCCCAGGGACCAGAAGAACGTCGCCCAACTGCCGGTTCCCGACGGTCCCACGACGCTCCACAGGTACCGTCCCACGGCCACGGGCAGGGCGCCGAGGATGGCCGTCGTCCATTCCCGGTACACGGCGAGCATGAGCAGCACGAGGCCAGGGAAGGCGAGGAGTACCCAGAAGTCCAGCGTGACATCCAGCAGGTGAGTGGCGTGCAGAATGGGCGTAACGATCGCGACCAGCAGGATGGCGGAGAAGGACGCCAGCGGCAGCTTGTTGGACGCCCAGAACAGGCTCGAATAACCGGCCACGAGGTACGGGTCGAGAACGTGGCGGGCGAACGTCGCATCGCCCAGCCCCACGTCCACGCGCCCGTCGCCGTTGGGGTGCAGATCCAGGCGGAATCGCGCCAGGGATTCCTGGACCTGTCGCGCCCGGGGGCTGCCGAAGCCGAGGCGGTACTGACCGAGCCGTCGGAAGAAGCGGAACGCGACCAGAAACGGCCCGACGAGAAAGAGAAAGACGTAGGAGCGAAGGCGTGGGATGTCGAGGTCGGGGCGATCGATGCCCAGTCGGAACAGGGGTAGGTCGATGAATCCGCGCTCGGAATGGCGGTCCGGTACGACGCCTTCCAGGCCCAGCACGTTGGCCCAATAGTCCACGAACAGGTACGGTCCGCGGAGCAGATTCTGCTGGCGCAGCCAACCAACGAGCGCACCGCTCACGCGAGCATCCTGGCGTTCGCTCACGCTTTCGCGCTCCGGACCGCGCGGGGCAGGCGCGGCATCATCGGCCCAGCAGCAGTCGCTCCTCGACCTTTTCGAACGCGCTGATGACGGCCGGGTCGTAGCGGCTGCCCGCTCCCTGCACGATCTCGCCGACGGCGTCCGACCACAGCAGCGCCTTGCGGAAAGCACGAGCCGATGTCAGGGCGTCGAGGGAGTCCGCCACCGTCACGATACGCGCCTCCAGCGGAATAGCATCGCCTTCCAGGGTGTCCGGGTAGCCCTGGCCGTCCCAGCGTTCGTGGTGATGCCGCGCCACACCGAGGATCGTCTCGTTGTCGAACAGGTTCCGGAGCATCTCCCAGCTGCGCACAGGATGGCTCCGCACGATGTCGAACTCCTCGTCGGTCAGACGGTCCGTCTTGTTCAGAATCGCCCGCGGAATCGAGATCTTGCCCACGTCGTGGACCCGCCCGGCCAGCCGGATCAACTCCACGTCCGCGCCGGGCACCTCGCTGGCGATGATGCCGGAGAAGAGTGCTACCCGGTCCGCGCGGCCACGGGTGTAGGCGTCCTTCAACTCCACCGCCCGCACCATCTCCAGCGTTGCCTGGAGCAGGTGCCGCGCCATGGTCTCATCGTTGCCCACCAGCGCCGCGCGGGCCGCACGCTGTGCGAACGCATCGTCCAGCGCCGCGTCCAGCTTCTCCAGCTCGAGCGGTTCCTTGAGCACGTGCCGGCAATCCATGCGCACGAGCTCCGGCTCGGTGTGGTCCTTCGGCACCGACAGGCCCACCAGCTCGAGTAGCGGATCATCGTTGCGCCACTGGCGCACCAGCCGCTCCGTGAACGGCGTCATCGCCTGCGCATACAGGAGCACCAGCGCCACGTCCTGGTCCATCAGCACCGTCATCACTTCCGCGGGCTTGTCGGCCTGGTACACTCGGTACCCGGCGTCGCGCAGGTGCTGCGTTACCCGCTCGGACGACGGGATGTGCGTCGCCAGAAACAGGATCTCACGGCTGCGGTCATCCATCGGTTCATCTCGTGGGGCGGGGCGCTCCGGGCCTCGCATCGGGTAAGATCACACGTCCGGCCGTGAAAACTAAGGACCGGCAGGGCAAAGGAAAAGAACGGCAACGCCGTGCTCAGCGACGCGGCGCCTGGGCGCGTGCCGGCGTGGCGAGAACACAGGACCCGTCACGATGCAGGCCACGACCCCGAACGTCGTGGCCCGTGCGAAGACAGGAGACGGAAGACGGGAGACGGCCGCGCCGGCTCGCGCGGCGGTCTCAGGCGTGCGTCCCCGTGTAGTACGGGTTCTTTCCACGGGCGTGGTCGGTGGCGTCCACGACGCCGGCGATCTCCGGGATCGCCTCGCGCAGCATGCGCTCCACGCCCTTCTGAAGCGTGACCGCCGCCAGGCCACAACCCTGGCAACCGCCGCTCATCTCGATGTAGACGACGTTGTCTTCGATGTCCACCAGGCCGATATGCCCGCCGTGGGAAGCGACGGCCGGGTTCACCCGCTCGGCCAGCACCTGCTTCACACGATCCGCCAGCGGACCGGACGGCTCCACCTGGCCCAACCCACGCACGTTCGGGTTCTGGACTTCGAAGCCTGCGCCATGCGGCGTCTCCGTCCACTCCACCGTCGCGCCGTCCAGCTTGCGTGCGCTTCCAGCGTCGAGCAACACGCGGAAGCCCTGCTCCTGCACCACTTCGTCGTCCTCGGCCGGCTCCTCGTCCACCAGCGCGAACTCGTATTCCGGCGACAGCGGGCTACCCGCCATGCGTATGCGCAGCACCGGGTCGTCCGTATACTCCGCGAAGGTCTTCACCATCTCGCGAGCCCTGTCCGTGAACTTCACCATGCCTGGCTCCTTCTTCCGTCAAACGCGCCGCGCGCGCTGTGATGTCGATGTCCAGCATACCCCGCGGGCGTGGCCGCGGTCCGCCGCAAAGCCCGCCCCGGGGACCTGAAGTCTGACCGCGTCGGCCGCGTTCGGCAACCCTGCGCAACGGACGATCTTCCCTGGATTCGGTCCGGCTTGCACCGCGTACCCCGCCATGGGCAGCAACTGCCCGTGGACGACCCGCCACCGATCATACCGGGCGGTGTCTGGATGTCGCAGGGACCTGACCGGTTACTGGGCCTTACCGGTTTTCGCTGACGGGGATCATGAGCACCTGGCCCACGTAGATGCGGGAGGTGCGTAGCCGGTTGGCTTCTTTGAGGGTGTCCACCGAGACGCCGTGCTTCTGGGCAATGGTCCAGAGACTGTCGCCGACCTTCACCGTGTAGTGCAGGTCGTCCCGGCGCACGGCCGCCACCAGCCGCGACAACGTGCGGCCCTGCTTGTCCAGCGAGGCGACGTACACCTTGTAGCGCACCGGAAACACAGCCACGTGGTAATGGGGAGGATGACGCTCCCGCGTCGCTTCGATCACGCCCGAACCCTCCAGGCTCAGCAGGACGTCCTCCAGCCACGACTGGCACAGCCGGCTCCGGCTCCGGCGGATGTCGATCGCCATGCCCGTCGGATGTACCGAACGGCTCGACGCGTTGCGCGGTTGCCTCGCCTCCGGTCGCGTCAGACTCGTGATCACCATCCGCTCGCCACACGCCGCATGGTACTGAGCCGCAATTCGCTCCACGAACGTGCGCGTCGCAGGCCGGGCGTACGGAAACGACACGCCCTTCAACGAGTAGTCGTCGTTGCCCCTCACCGGCACCAGATAGCCCTTTTCCACGAACTCCCGCACCTGGCGCGATGTCCGCAGGTACGTGAACCCGCGCTGACGCGCGACGCGGTTCTGGATGGTCAGGGAGCGTGGGGACCCGTGCAGACTCTGGCCCGAGAGCAAAGACGGGCTGATCAAGAGGCATGCTGCGAACACGGCGATCCGGGGCTTCATCACCATCGACCGTGACATTCCTTTGTTTTGTCGGCAATTGGTCGGACCGACGAGTGCTTTCCGAGAGCGCGGCCCGAAATACGGCAAATGTCAAGGTGTAGCCGTGTTTTGTCGTGTGTCAAGGCTTACAACATTTGTTTGCCGCGCCCGCGAGCCGCACCGTCACGCGATGAACCCGGCGATGGCTCCGGGGATACGGGCGAAGCCAGCGCTCGGGCCCGCTCCAGACGGACCGTGGGCCGGCCGGTGATCAGGCGAATGCCTCGCTGATAGGTCACCCAGGCCCAGGCCCATTGGAGCATGACGAGGATGCGGTTACGGAAGCCGATCAAGTAGAGAATGTGGATGAAGACCCAGGCAAGCCATGCAGGCAGGCCGGAGAAGCGGACGCGCCCCAGATCCGCGACGGCGGCCGCACGACCGATGGTGGCGAGGTTGCCCCTGTCATGATACCGGAAGGGCGTTCGTTCCCGGCCCGTCAGGTCCGCCTGGATGAGGCGCGCAACGTGGCGGCCGCCCTGAAGCGCCACCTGCGCCACGCCCGGCAGCTCGCGTTCGTGCTGGACGATGTGCGCCAGGTCGCCGATGACGAACACTTCGGCGTGGCCGGGCAGCGAGAGGTCGTCGGCCACGATGATGCGGCCGGCCCGGTCCTGCTGGGCCCCCAGGCTGCCCGCGACAGGAGAAGCCTCCACTCCTGCGGCCCAGAAGACGTTGCCTGCGTCGACGCGCTCTTCGCCCATGCGCGCACCCGTTTCGTCCACGGCGGTCACGAGCGCCCCGGTGCGCACGACCACGCCCAGCCGTTCCAGCTGGGCGCGCGCTTTCGCCGACAGCGAAGCAGGGTAGGTGGGTAGCACGCGGTCGGCGCCTTCCACCAGGACGATACGCGCCGTCGTCGTGTCGATGAACCGGAAGTCCCTGGGGATGGACTCGCGGGCGATCTCCGCCATGGCGCCCGCTAGCTCGACGCCGGTCGGTCCCCCACCCACGATCACGAACGTCAGCAGCCGGCGACGCGCTACCGGGTCCGCTTCCCGCTCCGCGGCCTCGAACGCCAGCAGGAAGCGACGCCGGATCTCAAGGGCATCGTCCACCGTCTTCAGGCCGGGCGCCAGCGCTGCCCAGTCGTCGTGGCCGAAGTACGTGTGCGTCACGCCCGTCGCCACTACCAGGTAATCGTAGTCCAGCTCGCCATCTTTCAACACCACGCGGCGGCGGTCCACATCCACCGCCGACGCTTCGCCCAGCCAGACCTCCACGTTGTGCTGACGCTTCAGAATGGACCGGATAGGGCTGGCAATGTCCGCCGGGGACAACGAGGCAGTCGCCACCTGGTACAGCAATGGCTGGAACGAGTGATAGTTCTGACGATCCACTAGCGTCACGCGCACCGGCACCCGCGCCAGGGCACGGGCACAATAAAGCCCCCCGAATCCGCCCCCCAGAATCACGACGCGCGGTGGACCCGCATCGCCCTCGTGTCGAACCGTACCATCCCGCACCGTTGATCTCCTGCCGCCTGTCACCGCCTTCATTGCTTGCCCGCACCGCGCCCCGTTCCCGCACTGGCCACCGGTTCCACCGGCCGGCATGAACATGCCAAACCCCGGTGGCCACAGCCCCCTACCGGACCGGACTCAATGACCCGCGCCGATGCTCCCCATCCAGAGACCCGCGAAGAACACGAACGCCCCACCCAGCACAACCTGCACCGCCGTCCGGCCCAGCGGCGTGTCCATGAAGTGGAAGCGGATGTACGCGATCGCGAACAACTCCACCACCACTACCATCGAAGCCACCATCAACGCCGTGGCCAGATCCGGGATCAGGAACGGCAGCGTGTGCAACATGCCGCCCACCACCGTCGCCAGCCCCGTGATGCCGCCCCGCAGCCACGGATGGCCACGGCCCGTCATCGCCCCATCGTCCGACAGGGCTTCGGCCAGACCCATGCTGATCCCCGCCCCGAACGACGCCGCCAGTCCCACGACGAACGCCTTCATCGAACTGCCCGTCAACTCCGCCGCCGCAAACAACGGCGCCAACGTCGACACCGAACCATCCATCAGCCCCAGTAGCGCGGGCTGTACTACCTGGAGCAGGAACCGCCGGTCCTGTCGTTCCGCCATCACGTCCGCGAACCTCCTTCCGCCATTGCGCATGGTCAATGGCTGATGCCGTTAATAATAATTATTATCGTATCAGGCACAACCCTGTTGACGTCCGGGGCGCCGTTCGCGGGCTGGCGGTTGCGTACCCGGTTGGCACGGCGGCCAACGGTCGCGGGTGGCTCGGGCATGTCCATTGAGATCGGCGCGCCTCGTCGTCAGATTGCAGGACGAGGTGAAGCGCGGTGCGGACCCCAACACCGAGGATGCGGGAGGAGTGGCCGATGATTCCAGTTGACTGGACAGCGATCGTGGGAGTCGTGTTTGCAGGCCTGATCGTGCTCGTCCCGGTTGCGGGCATCACGGCGCGGTTCGCCCTGAAGCCGATCATCCAGTCGTTCCGGGAGATGCGGACGCTGGCCGGGCCGGGTGGCACGGAGTCGTTGGAGCGGCGGGTGGAGGCGTTGGAAGCGCAGATCGCCAACCTGGACGAGAGCGTGGATCGACTGGTGCAGGCGCAGGAGTTCGACCGCCAACTGGGGCGCGGTCAGGACTCGTGACGCTGATCCAGCTCCATCTCGTCCCCTCGCACACGGGCGCCGTCCCAATCCAGAACCGGCGGGGGTAGCCGGCTTCCCTCCTCCCCTGCCTCGACGCGATCCAGGCACCGGCGGGCGTGATCCAGGACCGCGTCCACATCGAACCCCAGGTAGGCGGGCGTGAACGGCTCCAGCTGCCGGATGGTCTTGCGGAGCTGTGCTTCCACGCCGTGGCGGTTGCCTCGCCCGGCGTGCACGAACGCGCTGGCGTACAGGATGAGCCCCTTGTAGAAGGCGCTCGCGTTTCTGCGCCAGGCGTGCTCGAGCGCTTCGTGGCTGTCCCAGTACTTCCCCTCGTGGAACAGGCTCAGGAAACGCCCCAGATCGGGGTCGACGGCGGGGGTGCGGGGTTCAGGCATGCCGTGTTCCTGTCAGGCGTCGGTGGACGAAATGGTCAGGACACGATACAGCGTGTAGCGTGAGGCGTGAACCGTGAAGCACGCCGCCTCGTGGTGTTGGTCCGAATGCGGCCACGTTCAATGATTCACCTTTCACGATTCACATTCCGGACTTCCGCTTCTTGCCGATCCACGCCGTCGCCCTCTATGATGCCCATCCGCTATCACCCGCACAGGACGGAAGAACCATGCGAGCCACGCTCCCCGTGCGCGCGATCCTGACGGTCGCGCTGCTGATCCCGCTATCGCTCCAGGCGCAGGAGTACCGATCTCCCACCGCTGTCCGGATCGATTCCACGTTTGCAGGCATGACGACGCGCAACATCGGGCCGGCAGGTACGTCGGGCCGGATCGCGGCGTTGGCAGCCGTGGATTCGGATCCGGACATCATGTACGCCGGTGCGGCGTCGGGCGGGCTGTGGAAGTCGACGGACGGCGGCGTAACGTGGCACCCCGTCATGGACAGCGTCGCAGCGAACTCGGTCGGGGCCATCGCGGTCTTCCAGGCGTCGCCGCACGTGCCTACGTGTCGGCGCTGGGCCCCGAGTGGTCGGGCGGCGCCCAGCGTGGCGTGTTCAAGACGACGGATGGCGGCCAGACATGGAAGAAGGTGCTGTTCGTGAACGACACGACGGGCGCCTTCGAGCTGGTCATGGACCCGTCCAACCCGCAGCACCTGCTGGCCTCCACGTGGCAGTTTCGTCGCTGGCCCTGGTTCTTCAAGAGCGGCGGACCGGGCAGTGGCCTGTGGGTGACGTATGACGGCGGCGACACGTGGAAGCGCGAGACGCCGAAGGACGGACTGCCGAAAGGCGAGCTTGGCCGCATCGGACTTGCGTTCTCGCGCAGCTCGCCGAACGTCGTGTACGCGCTGGTAGAGGCGAAGCCGTCGGCGCTGCTGCGCTCCGACGACGGCGGGGACCACTGGACCACGGTGAACGACAAGCCGAATGTGAACCCGCGACCTTTCTATTACGGCCGGGTCGTCGTGGATCCCACCAACGAGAACCGCGTCTACCGGGTCTCGCAGAACCTGGACGTGAGTGAGGACGGCGGCAGGACGTTCAAGAACATCACTCCCTGGGCCACGGTCCACTCGGATCATCACGCCTTCTGGACGGATCCGACGGGCCGGCTTCTGCTGGACGGCAACGACGGCGGCGTCTTCATCTCCCGGAACCGGGGCAGCACCTGGCGCTTCGTGGAGAACCTGCCGGGGGCCCAGTTCTACCACATCAGCGTGGACATGGCCACGCCATTCAACGTATACGGCGGCCTGCAGGACAACGGTTCCTGGATGGGCCCGAGTCAGATCTGGGCGACGACGTCGTTCTCCGGCTCCAAGATCATGAACCAGTACTGGCGCACCATCGGTTTCGGTGACGGTTTCGGCGCCGTCATCGACCCGACGGATCCCACATACGGGTACTCCCAGTCGCAGGAAGGCTGGCTGAACCGGTTCGACCTGAAGACCAACGAATGGAAGACCATCCGGCCGCCACCGCCGGACTCCAGCACGAAGCTGCGTTTCAACTGGAACGCCGCCATCGCGGCGGACCCGCTGAAGCCGGGCACGGTCTACTACGGCAGCCAGTTCGTGCACAAGACGAGCGATCGGGGCGAGCACTGGCAGATCATCTCGCGGGACCTGACCACGGACAATCCGGCGTGGCAGAAGCAGGCCGAGTCCGGCGGGCTGACCATCGACGCGACGGGCGCGGAGAACTTCACGACCATCATCAGCATCGCGCCGAGCCCGGTGCAGGAAGGCGTGATCTGGGTGGGCACCGACGACGGCAACGTCCAAGTCACCCGGGACGGCGGCAAGACGTGGACGAACGTCGTCGACCGGATCAAGGGCGTGCCCGCGCACACGTGGGTGCCCCACATCGAGGCGTCGCACTTCGACGCCGGCACCGCCTACGTCGTGTTCGACAACCACCGGCGCGGCGACTGGGGAACCTATGTCTACCGCACGACGGACTACGGCCACTCATGGGACCGTCTGGCCCAGGGCCAGGTGGACGGCTACGTCCACACCATCGAGGAGGACCCGGTCCAGCCCAACCTGTTGTTCCTGGGCGGTGAGTTCGGCCTGTACTTCAGCCTCGACCGGGGGAAGACGTGGCGGAAGTGGACGCACGACTTCCCCGCCGGCGTACCGGTGCGCGGCCTCGTCGTGCACCCGCGGGACTACGACCTGGTCATCGCCACCTACGGCCGCGCGGCCTGGATCATCGACGACATCCGCCCGCTGCGCGCCCTGGCCACGAACCCGTCCGTGGAACAGCAGCCGGTCCACGTGTTCCCTCTGCCGCCGGCCATCCAGTACATCACCGGCATGGTGGGGCCGTACTACTTCCCGGGGAATGCCAACTTCCTGGGCGGCAACCGGCCGTACGGGGCGCTGATCAGTTACGGGCTCAAGACGAGTTTTGGCGCCGACGAACAGCCGAATCCGAGTTTGAGTTCGAATTCGAGTTCGAAGCCGGACAGTGCAAGCTCTGCGGCGAAGGTCCACGTTCGGATCCTGGACAGCTCGGGCGCGGTTATTCGGGAGTTCCACGGGACCGGGAAGGCTGGCGTGAACCGGGTCGCGTGGGACCTGACGCGCAAGGGATACCGCATGCCGGGGCAACAGGTAGAGGAAGGCCAGCAGCCGTCCGGTCCGCCGGTGCTGCCGGGCACGTACACGGTGCGCGTGGTGGCGGGAACGGACAGCGCGCAGGGCACGGTGGAGGTGAAGGCGGACCCGCGGCGTGAGGTCTCCCTGGCGGCACGTCGTCAGAAGGACGATGCGATCTCGAAGGTGGGCGTGCGCCTGGATTCTCTGGCGAACTCCGTGGAACGCCTCCAGGGCACGAAGGAGAGCCTGGCGCTCATCAGCAGGAAGATCGACAAGTGGGACGGCGACCAGAAGGCCGCTCTCGCCGCGAGGGCGGATTCGGTGACGAAGAAGCTGGACGCACTGCTGGACGACCTGCGCCAGCCTCGGAATACGGTGGGCATCACGGTGGACAGCACGGTGAGCGCGGACCTGCGCAACATCTACGGCCAGCTCACGTCGTCGCTGGACCAGCCGACGGCGGGCCAGGTGGAGGAGATGCAGTGGGCGCTGGACCGGGCGGACCGGGCGGAGGCCCGCGTGAAGGCCTTCTACGACGACACGCTGCCGGCGTTCCACAAG
>JARRJS010000069.1:7795-42172 GCA_037388885.1 Gemmatimonadota bacterium | reverse complement strand
CGCTCGCCGTCCGGCCGGGCGACATCGGCGCGGCGGGCATGAAGGACGCCCGAGCCGTCACACGGCAGTGGCTGAGCATCGAGCACGTGCCGCTCGAGCGTGTGCTTGCATTGGAGATCCCGCGCATCCGCGTGCTTCAGGCGGCCCCCCACGGACGCAAACTGCGCCGCGGCCACCTGGCGGGGAACCGGTTCACGATCCGACTGCGGCCGCCGGCCGCAACGCCGGGGCACGGCCCTGCTGATCCATCGGCTCCGAACGCCCCGACTGCGCCCACCGGGCGACCGCCGCGGGCAGCCCGGCGCACGGGCAGCGACGCCTGGTCGGACGCTGTTCTGTCGGTCATCCGCACGGTGCTGGCCGTACTCCAGCAGCGCGGCGTCCCGAACTACTACGGCGAGCAGCGGTTCGGCAGCCGGGGCGACACCGGGGCCGTGGGTCGCGCGCTGGCCAGAGGCGACGCGGCGGAAGCGGTGGCCCTGATCGCCGGCCGCCCGGCGGACTGCGACACCGGAGACGTGCGGCGCGCCCGGGAGCTGTTCGACGCAAGGCGTTACGATGACGCGGCGGCCGCCTGGCCCTCCGGCTTCCGCCAGTGCGAGCGGCTGTGCCGTGCCCTGGCCCGGCGAGGCGACCCGGCGCGCGCCTTGCCGGCGGTGGGCAAGCGCATGCTCCGGTTCTACGCCGGCGCCTACCAGTCCTGGCTGTTCAACCACGTGCTGGCGCGGCGCATCGATGGCATCGACCGGCTCCTGCCGGGCGACCTGGCGTGGAAACACGACTCGGAGGCGCTGTTCGCCGTCGACGACCCCGATGTCGAACAGGTTCGCGCGGACCGCTTCGAGGTTTCGCCCACCGGCCCCCTGGTGGGCCGCCGCATGCGCGCCCCGCAGGGTGTCGCGGCAGACCTGGAACGGCGCGTCCTGGCCGATGTCGGCCTGGATCGGGCCGAACTGGAGAGTCCCGCCATGCGACCCCTCGGCGGCAGCCGCCGGCCCCTGCGCTTCCGGCTGCAGGAGCTGGCCGTCGGGTCGGGCGACGACGACGGCGCGTTCGTGGAGCTGCGGTTCGCGCTTCCCCCCGGCGCCTATGCCACCGAGGTCCTGCGAGAGATCGCCAAGGACGCTTTGAAAGTGAGCCGGTCCGCCGCGCCCGGCTCGTGAGACGGCAGGTACACCAGCGGCACGTCCTCCGCCAGGGCCCGGATACGCGCCAACGTGCGCGCCGCCGCATCCTCCCCACCACCCAGTGAAGACACCCCGTCCACGATGCCGCGCCGCAGGTTTTCCTCCGAGTACGACGTGTCACCCGCGAGGAACAGAACCCGGTCGCCATCGTTCACGATGACGCTCATGTGGCCGGCCGTGTGGCCCGGGGTCGGCACCAGGTGCACGTCGCCCGCCCTCGTGAGGCGTAGACTGCGGGGGAATGGGCCCAACGGCTCGTTGTCGAAATCCACCAGCCGCGGAGCGAACCATTCCGGCCAGCGATGGGGCAGGTAGCCGCGCAGCTTGCCGCGCAGTCCCCGCGCGGCGCCGTACTCCGTCCGCGACACCAGGATCTCGCTCTTCGGGAAATGGTGAAGACCGCCGGCGTGGTCCGTGTGCAGATGAGTCATCACGAGCCAGCGCACGTCGCCCGGCGTCATGCCCAGGCGCCGTAGCTGCGGCCCGATCTCCTCTTCCCGACGGACCGACTCACGAACGGCCACACGGTAATAGGGATGCCACCGCGGGAAGTACCCCGGCTCCGAAACGCGCGCCGTCTCCCCCGTGTCCACAACGATCACACCTTCCGGATGCTCGATCACCCATGCGTAGATGGGCAACGGGTCCGTCCATGTCCGGTCGAGCAGCGTTCTGCCGAACCGAAGCACACCTCCCCCCGCGCCCGCCCGCTGCCGCTCGTGAACCCGCACGCTGCCCGTCTGAATCGCATGCACCTGCATCACGCCTCCCTGCTCGATGAACCCTCAGCCATGCCACGCAGCATGACTTCCACTACGCCACGCGCCAGCGCCTCGTCCAGCGGGCCGCCCGTCACCAGCAACCGGTAGAACAGCGGACCGCCCAGGAAATCCAGGGCCAGTTCCACGTCCACGTCCGGTCGCAGCTCCCCTCGCTCGATGCCACGCCGCACCACCGTCCGCAGCGCCGAACGACGCGCCCGCAGAAAATCCTCGCGCACCACACGCGCCAGCTCAGGGTGCCTCGCCATCGCCGATATCAGACCGGGCATGAGCCGTCCAGGTCGGCCCCGGTACACTTCCACCGCTTCCCCCATCAACACCAGCAGATCCGTCTCCACGCTGCCGCTGTTCGGAATCGCAATGCCGCTTACAAACGCCTCCACCGCACCCCGCACCAGCGCCTCCTTCGACGACCAGCGGCGGTATACCGTCGCCTTGCCCACCCCCGCTCGCGCCGCCACGCCCTCCATCGTCAGACCCTCGAACCCGTCCTCCGCCAGGCCGTCGATCGCTGCCTCCATGATCGCCCGGTCCGCTCGCTCGCTCCGTGGCCGGCCCGGCCCACGTACCCCTTCCGTCATGCGTCACCCCGGGTCTGGAATTATGAAACGAAACGGCTCCGTTTCGTTATTCGACGATAACACATGCTGTTTCGATACGCAAGCGTTTTGTATATCGGAGCCTCGCCGTCGAGAAGGGGAAGCGCCCGGCGGGTTTCTGACGGTGGCGACGAAACAGGAAGCTGCTACCTGCAAGCGGGTCGCGGCCAGTGGCCGCGACGCGCGTCCTGCTACCTTTTACCGGGGATCCAGGTCAGCTGGCGATCGACGATGGCGGCGATCTCCTCCTCCTCGCGCCAGCGTTCTTCAAGGGCGGCGAGCTCGAGCTCCAGGAGGTGGCGTTCGGCCTCATCGATGAGGGCGATCTCGAGGGCGATGGACTGGGTGCCGTTGCGGGAGCGCATCAGTTCGCGGATGCGGGCGTGGTCTTCCGCGGCGACCGTGACGAGGCGTCGGGGAGAGCCGACCTGTTCGATCAGGTCGGTGGCGCTGCGGACGGATTTCTCGTTGGCGCCGGAGAAATGGTGGTAGGCCATGACACGGCGAAGCGTGTGCTCCGCGGTGACGCCGGTGAGGTGGTAGCCGCCGTCGTCGTCTGTGCGACCGCAGCGGGGGCAGCGGAGCACGAGCTGAACGCCGTCCTCCGTGGTGTGGTCCGGGACGATGTGCAGGTGCCGCGAGTCGCGGAACCCGAAGCGTGTCATGGTGCTGCCGCAGCGGGGGCACGTGGCCACGCCGCGCCATGCCGTGGTGCCGAAGCGGTTCCAGCGCCGCAGCCGGTTGATGATATCGCCACGCATCCAGAGGATGAACCCGCCGCCCGTGGCGAGGCCGATGGCGCCGTACAGGCCGAATTCGGCCAGGCGTGCGATGCGGGCCTGGCGTCGTCGTTGGGTGAGCTCGCGACCGTAGCGCCACCAGGCTTCCTCGCGCAACTGGGCCCGCCCCACCCGCACGATCTCGACGTCGCCCACCCGGAAAAGCGCGATATTGTCGGTGCTGGACAACAGCCGGCCGCGGTCGCGCGTCAGCTTTTCCAGCTCTTCCAGCGCTTCCCAGCGGTCCTCGAACGGAGCGAGGGTCCAGCGCTGGCACGCGTCGCACACGGCCCACAGCCGGCCACGCGCCGGGTCATAGGCGATCCGGCGCGCCACGGGGAAGTATTCGACCTCCTCGTTCGCCGCGAATGGACGATGACAGAAAATGCAGCGTGTGAACACACCATCTCCTACGCCGTGGCGGCGCGGAAAGTTGCATCCCCGGAGGGCCGGTCAACGGGGCACCATCAGTGGCTGTCTGCCGCGTTCCCGCCGCGCCAACAGTTGCCTGCTACCTGCTGCTCCGGAAGGCGAAGTACGAATAGACCACGGGGACGAGACCGGCGAGCGCCAGTCCCGCAATGGCGACCCACGTCTGGAACGGCGGCGGCAGCAATGCGCCCACGACCGCAATCAGTCCACCGATGACAAACAGGCGACCGCCCAGCCGGTGGGTCTTCCGCCACACCTCTTCGCTCTCCAGCGTCCACGGCGTCCGGATGCCGATCCACCAGTTGGAGCGGATACGCGGAAGGTAGTTGCCCAGCGCGATGAACAGCACCGCGACGATGAGCAGCACCGCCCGCGTCATGTCGATGGGCCAGCCCAGGGCTACGCCCAGGGAAAGGACCGTGAACAGCGCGAAGTACACCGACATGATGTTCAGGATCAGCCAGTACGTCTCATTGAACCGCTCATAATGCGAGCGGCGCGGGTCGATCCGCCGCAACCCGAACAACAGCAGCCATATCCCCCCGCCCACCACCGGCAGCATGAATGCTCCGGGCCAGCGCGCCATCCACCCGTCCACCTCGCCGTGCATGTTCCAGTGCGTCGGGATACGCGCCGGAAGTGACGGAAACACCACCCACGCAAACACGAACGCCGCCGCCAGTACCAGCGGCCCGATCCATCGACGCGTCATCGCCCGCCTCCCACGTCGAAGAAATGCATCAACTCCTCCAGAAACTCCTGGAACACCGTCGCGTTCAGCGAATACACGATGTTGCGTCCTTCCCGCTCCGCCCCCACCAGACTCGCTTCCTTCAGCACGCTCAGGTGATGCGACACCGACGCCGCCGTGATCGGGAACCGCTCCGCGATCTCGCCCGCAGTCAGATCCCCGCGCCGCAGCACACGCAGAATCTCGCGCCGCGTAGGATCGGCCAGTGCCCGCATCGTGCTGTCCACGTCACGCCCCGCTAATATTTAGACGCTCGTCTAAATGTTTCGCCCGCGGCGCACGACGTCAAGGTTCTCGGGACATTCCGGTCATGTCATCCGTCGGAGTGGTCGGTGACCCGGCTGGTGCTGGCTGTTGCTCTCATGGATATGGCGGGCGCGCGCGCCAGGTCGCGCGCGAGGCGTTGAGCGTGGTGGAGGAGGATCGCGGCATGCTGCCGGTCGCCGCGGTCGAGCGCGACGGTCGCGGCATCGAGGTACGTGTGAGCGGCCCTGAGCGGGTCGCCCGCCCTGCGGGCGGTTTCTGCGGCGACCTGGAGGCTATCGATCGTCTGGTCGGCGCGGGGTTGGGCGATTGCGGTCACGAAGGATGAATGGCCGATCCGGAGTTTAGCGGCTTCGTGGCCGGCGGCGGCGACGGTGGCGAGAGTGAGGGGCAAGCCCAAAACGAAGAAGATCTCGATCCAGCGGATCGTGCTCCAGATCGATGTCGGCGAGCTGTGTCGGGCCATTGGAACCTCCTGCCGGTCTGGTTGGCGACCGTTTCTCGAAAGGCGAACGGGAGATAAGCTTGTCGGTTCCCGACGCCCGTCATAGCTTGATGTTCGGGGCATGCCATCACGGCAAACCACTGTGGCGGGTCCAACGTACGCGGCGTCAGTCATCCACCGCTCAGGGCGCCGTCATTGCATGCGGTGACTCCAGGATGACCCGGGGGAATCGGCTATGGTCGAATTCCGGGTATTGGGATCGCTTGAGCTACGACGCTTCAACGGGCAGGCGATCCCGGAGATCCTGTCCCATCCGAAGCTGGTCGCCATCCTCGCCTATCTCGCGGCTGCCCAGCCCAGCGGCTTTCATCGTCGAGACAAGCTGCTGGCGTTGTTCTGGCCTGAGCAGGACGAACCCCACGCGCGGCATGCGCTGAACCAGTCGCTGTACGCCCTTCGCCAGGCCCTTGGCGGTCCCGTGGTCATCAGTCGCGGGCCGGAGGAGGTGGGTCTCGACTGGTCGGATCTCCATTGCGATGTGGCTGCGTTCCGTGACGCCCTTGCGGCCGGCCGCCCCGAGGCCGCAATGGAGCAGTACCGCGGCGAGCTGCTCGACGGTTTTCACGTGTCTGGTGTGCCCGAATTCGAACGCTGGCTGGATCGGGAGCGTGCTGCGTTGCGTGACCTCGCTTTGCAGGCCGCGCGTGGTCTTTCGCAGCGCGATGACGTGGAAGGTCCGGCGAGTGCGTTGCGCTGGGCATGGGAGGCGTGCGCGCTGGCGCCATATGACGAAGCGGCGTTCCGGCGCCTGGCGGAGCTGCTGGACCGATCGGGCGACCGCGCCCGTGTGCTGAAGGAGTACGAGGCGTTGGTGGCACGTCTGGCGCGGGACCTGGAGGCCGAGCCGTCGCCGGAAACGCAGGCGCTGATCGCAGGCATCCGCCGGAGGGAACGGGTGCACGAAGCGCCGGCGAAGGAACGGGAAGCGTCGAAGGCCGGGACGGCGGAGGACGCCACCGATGCGGAAGCTGTGGTCGATGCGGGCGCGGCGGGCACCGTCGTCGATGCCGGGGGCGTGGAAGCCGTCGTCGACGCCGGGGCCGCGGAAGCCGTCGTCGACGCCGGGGCGACAGGAGCCGCTGTCGATGCCGGGGCGACGGTTCCGGGTGAGTCGGAGCGGACGGCCCCTGGTGCAGCACCGAAGCGACGCACCGGACGTCGGCATCTGGCGTTGAAGCTCGGCGGCTCTCTGGTCCTGGCTCTTGTGGTGGTGGGCCTCTGGCTCCGGGTGAGCGGCTACCCCCTTCCCGTGCTGGGCGGCCCCCGCTCGTTGGTGGCAGCAGGTTTCCTGGAACCCCGTGACACGGTCATTCTGGCCGATGTAGACCCGGCGAACGCCGACACGGTGCTGGCGGAAGCCATCACGGAAGCATTGCGGATCGACCTGGCGCGTTCGCGCATGGTGACGCTGTTGGGCCCCGGCCGGGAAGCGGACGCACTGGCGCGCATGGAGCGTCCTGCCGGCGAGCCTCTGACCGCCGAGCTGGCGCGGGAGCTGGCGATCCGGGACGGTCTGAAGGCGGTCATCGACGGTCGGATCACAGCGGTGGGTACCAGCTACGTCATCACGGCCCGCGTCGTGGAGCCCGAATCCGGGGAGATCCTGGCGGCATTCCGGGAGACAGCAGACGACTCGACCGGCGTGCTGCGGGCTCTGGACCGTCTGTCGGTGGCCCTGCGGGCTCGCCTGGGCGAGTCGTTGCGCTCGGTGCGGCGCGGCCAATCGCTGTCGCGGGTCACGACGGCGTCGTTGCCGGCGCTACGCAAGTACACCATGGCGCTGCGTGCTTCAGCGGAATTCGACCAGGATCGAGCCATCGGCCTGCTGGAAGAGGCCATCGCCCTGGACACGGCGTTCGCCATGGCGTACCGGAAGCTGGGCGTGGCCCTGTTGTCCCGCGGCATCCAGACGCCACGCGCCCGATGGGCATTGGAACAGGCCCTCGCCCACCAGGACCGCCTCAGCGATGTGGAGCGTTACCTGGTGCTGGGCACGTATCACGGCCTCGTCGGCGACGACGCCGAGGCGATCGCAGCCTACCGGAACCTGCTTCGGCTCCGACCGGGCGATGCCACGGCCCTGAACAACCTGGGCGCCGTCTATCTGGGCGCCGGCGACTACGCGCGGGCGGAGTCGGCCTATCTGGCGGCTACGGCGCCCGGGCATGTTCCGCTGGCGTACCTTGGCGCAGCCACGGCCCAGGTCGAGCAGGGCGAGCTCGACGACGCCGCGGCCACCGTTCGACGCATGCTTGACGTGTTCCCGGGCAATGTCGCCGGGCTCGACTACGTCGCTCGCCTTGCCGCGCTGCGCGGTGATTTCGCCGCATCCGACAGCGTCTACGCCACGATGGAAGGGGCCCCCGGCTGGCGGGTCAGCACCTACTTCTACCGGGGCATGAACGCCGGCACACAGGGCCGGATCACGGCAGCGAAGCAGTGGGTCGACCGGGCCCTGGGAGAAATCCGCTACCCGAACTACCGAGTGTGGAACCGGACGCTGAGGGCCTACTTCGATCTCGAGGTGCTCGGCCGGGTCGCGCCGGCGGTGCGAACGGTGGACGACGTGGTCGCCATCACTCCGTCCGATGCGTTCGCCCAGGAACCGGGCATCTACATCACCCTGTCGGTGTTCTACGCGCTGGCGGGTGACCCTGCGCGCGCACGGGAGCTGCTGGCGGGTCTGCGCGCCGTTGTCGACACGATGCCGGACGCCGACACTTCGTCGGCGGTGGACGCGGCGAACGGGTTCATCGCGCTCGCGGAGAATCGGCCGCCTGCGGCGATCCGATGGTTCCGCGAGGCGCAGGCCCACGACCCACAGCCCGGCCGCTTCCAGGCGTTCCTGGGTCGCGCGTTCGAGTTGGACCACCAGCCGGATTCGGCCATCGCGGCGTACACACGCTACGTCGAGGCGCCCTGGTTGGGACGGGACGGGCACGATTTCCTGCTGCCCACGGACCCCTACATGCTGGCCCAGGTCCACGAGCGGTTGGCGCAGCTACTCGACGCGCGGGGCGACGAACGGGCGGCGGTCCGCCACTACGCACGATTCGTGGAGTTGTGGCAGGCGGCCGACCCGGAGCTGCAACCACGCGTGGAGGCCGCCCGCCGTCGATTGGATGAGCTGCGTCGNNNCTTCGACCAACAGGTTCACCGTGCCCATGGTAGGAGGGCGCGTCGGATGGCTCCAGTCACACCCCCCGGCACATCACGGGGCAGGATCGGGGACCCCGCCCGTTGCCAGCCGCAAATTAGATGGCGGCGGTCACCCGGCCGTCAATCCGTCAGATGACTGCTGGATGACAGGTCCTGCGAACTCGCTCAGGCCCCACCGATGGTCTGCTTCAGGTAGCGCTTGAGACGCTGCCACGCGTCCAGCGCCGGCGCCTCGCGGGTGGCAGGGTCCTGGTCGACCCAGAGCCAGAAGCCGTGGCCGACGCCGTCGTAAATGTGGACGTCGTTGGGGATGCCGGCGGTGCGCAGGGCCTGGACGAACTCGTGGACGCGCTCGGTCGGTATGCCCTGGTCCTGGCCGGCGTAGGTGCCGTAGAACCCGTGGTGCATGTGTTCCAGGCTGTCAGGGTCGGTCGTGGCGATATGGCCGTAGAAGACGGCCGTGCCGTCGTGCTGGGCGCCGTCGAGTGCGTAGGTGAACGCGACGCCACCGCCCATGCACCAGCCCATGGTGGCCACCTTGCCCGTGACGTCATCGCGGGCGCGCAGGAACCGGACGGCCGCATTGAGGTTGCTGATGACCGTGTTCATGTCCCCGCGAATCTCGTTGGCAAGGGCCATGTTCTCCTCGCGCGTGCTGCCGGTGCGTCCGGAATAGAGGTCGGCGGCGAGGGCGATGTAGCCTTCCCGGGCCATGGCGTCGGCGACCTGGCGGACGCGGTCGTTGAGTCCGTTCCACTCGTGGATGAGGATGAGTCCAGGGAACGGGCCCTTGCCGGCTGGCACGGCCAGATAGCCGGTGGTGGCCGAGTCGTCGGGGAAGTAGTGGACGCTCTGGCCCTGGGGTGGCGGCGCCTTGCCGAGGATGGCATCCGGCAGCTGATCGGGTCCTGTGGGATTCACGGCGATCCTGGGTTCCTGGGCTTCCTGGCCGGCCGCAGCCTCCTTGGCAGCGCCGGCATGGCATGCCGCGGACAGCAGCAGCACGACGAAGGCGAGTGCAAATTTCATGCGTGGGTGAGCATTCGCGGGCCGGGGCACGGGACCGGTCATGGGGCACCTCGTGGTGTGGGGGGAGCGGGGCATGCCCGATGAAAGATCGGGAACGCGGGGTCCGCGTCAAGGGTTGGGTGCCGTTGGTCATCTGGACGCGCGCGTCGGTGGCGATACTTTGGACCGGGCGGCCACGCGGGACGGGGCGGCCCAGCGGGCAGGTGTTGATCGGAGCGGCTCGATCACGGAGGCGAATCGATGACGGCGAGCGAGCACGGCGACGAGCACGGACAGGAAGCTGCGCAGGTTGCGGACGACGGGGCGCGCAATGCGCGTCGCGGCGGCAGCCTGGCACGCGGGGCGAGCGCGGTGCCGCGGGGCATGATGCGTGGTGCGCGCAAGCTCGGTCGCGGGTTGCGTCATGCCCACAAGCCGTTCGCGGCTTTTTCGACATTACGGCGTCGGTCGGCGGTGGGCGCCGCGCCCGGCACGCTGGTGTCGGATCCCGAGGCGCCGCCGCCGGTCATCCGGGCGATGGGGTACGACGCGAGCAAGCTGGAGGAGTTTGAGATCCGGGACGTGGCGGACCTGCGGGATCTGCAGAGCCGATTCGCGACGCTCTGGGTGAACATCGACGGAGTGGGTCGGGCGGACGTGGTGGAGCAGGTGGGCGAGATCTTCGGGCTGCACCGTCTTGCTCTCGAGGACGTCATGAACGTGCACCAGCGAGCCAAGGTGGAGGAGTATCCTACGCACCTCTATGTGGTGTCGCGCATGGCGCGGGTGAACGGCGACCGCCTGGACACGGAGCAGGTCAGCCTGTTCCTGGGCGACGGATTCGTCGTCACGTTTCAGGAGCACCCGGGCGATTCGCTCGAGCCGGTGCGGGAACGGCTGCGGGGTGGCCGTGGGCGCATCCGGATGGCGGGCGCTGACTACCTGGCGTACGCGCTCGTGGACGCCATCATTGATGGTTACTACCCCGTGCTGGAGGTCTACGGCGACTGGATCGAGAGCCTGGAGACGGAAGTCATCGAGCGGCCACGGGACGAAATCGTGGGAGTCATCCACGACGCCCGCCGGGATGTCCTGGCGCTCCGGCACGCCATCTGGCCCATGCGGGAAGCCATCGCCGTGCTGTACCGGGAGCCCATCGACCGTATCGCGGAGGATACGCGCCTCTATCTCCGCGATGCCTACGACCACACCGTCCAGATCATCGACTTGCTGGAGAACTATCGCGAGTTGGCCTCGGCGCTCCTTGACGTCTACCTGTCGAGCCTCAGCAACCGCATGAACGAGGTGATGAAGGTCCTGACCATCATTGCCACCATCTTCATTCCGCTGACCTTCATCGCCGGCATCTACGGCATGAACTTCAGTCCCGAATCCTCGCCGTGGAATATGCCCGAGCTCCACTGGTACTGGGGCTACCCCGCGACGCTGGGCGTGATGCTCGTCGTGGCCATCGGTCTCGTCTTCTACTTCCACCACAAGAAATGGATCTAACCGCCGCCCTTCCCACCCGCTCCGACTGGGAGACCCCTTCCCGCCCGCACCACCCCACCCGGGCGACTGGGAGACGTGGAGAGAAGCGGAGCGATCATGACGCGGCGTGACGTCCTGGGGTTGATCGCCTTCCTGGCGTTGGTGGCGGTGACGGCGGCGTTCGGATCCGTGTACACGTCCCTGTCCATCCCGGGCTGGTACGACACGCTGCCCAAGCCGGACTGGACGCCGCCGGCCTGGGTATTCGGCCCGGTGTGGACGACGCTCTACCTGCTCATGGCGGTGGCGGCGTGGCTGGTCTGGCGCCCGGATGGCTTCCGCGGCGCACGCCT
Source organism: Gemmatimonadota bacterium (assembly GCA_037388885.1). Classification (GTDB taxonomy): domain Bacteria; phylum Gemmatimonadota; class Gemmatimonadetes; order Longimicrobiales; family RSA9; genus JARRJS01. The sequence continues at coordinate 30,862 of JARRJS010000069.1, read as the reverse complement.
GGCACTGACGTTGTTCGTGGTGCAGCTGGGCCTGAACGCGGGTTGGTCGCTGCTGTTCTTCGGCATGCGGGCCCCCGCGCTGGCGTTGGTGGAGATCGTGGCCCTCTGGCTGCTGATCCTGTGGACCACGGTCGCGTTCTGGCGACACCGCGCCGTGGCAGGCGCGCTGTTCCTGCCGTATCTGGCGTGGGTGGCGTTCGCCGGTGTGCTGAACGCGGCGATCGTCGGGTAGCAGGGCGCACCCGCGGTTTCGCCCTGGCTGCTTGCAGGTGGCAGGTTCCGAGTGCTTCGTAGGGACGGGTCGGGGCGGGACTGCCGCCTTCGCGGCGTACGTCGTGGGAGCACGGTGCATCGTTGCCGGGCGAGTCACCCGGCGGAGCACCCCGCGCCGCGAGCCGTCAATCCGCCGCGAACCCGCACCGCGGCGAGGCAGCAATCCGCCGCGGACCCGCACCCTGGCGAGGCAACAACCCGCCGCGGACCCGCACCCCGGTGAGGCAACAGTCACGCCGCGAACCTTCCGAACCGGACCGTCCGACCTGCTGCCTGCAGCCGTCGCGGCGAAGCCGCGGCGGCGCCCTGCCACCTACGAAGGTGGCAGTCCCGCCGCGAACCTTCTAAGCTGCGGTGTCCGATGTGGCGCGCACATTCAATGGCGCCGTGGAAAGCTTCCACCGACTGAACGACATGGCTGATTCCGATCCTCCGGCCGTTGGCCGCCGCATGATTCGGGTCACCGTCCTGGCGTGGGTGGCCATGTTGGGATTCGACGCCCTGCTACACGCGGGCTTGCTCGCCAGGCTGTATGACGGTCCGAACGCATTCCTGCTGACGCCGGAGCAGGCTTTCGGCCGCATCCCGCTGGGCTACACGTCGTTCCTGGTTCAGGCACTGCTGTTGACGTGGCTGTGCTGGCGGCTGGACATCCGGGGTGCTGGGGAGGGGCTCCGGTTCGGCTTGTTGCTGGGCGCCGTCATCTGGGGCTCGCTGACGCTCGGCCTGGCCTCCATCTCCACGGCCCCCGCGATCCTGCTCGTAGCGTGGTTCGTGGGTCAGACGGTCGAGATGGGCATCGCGGGTGCCGTCCTGGGCGCAGGCCTGTCGGCGGATCGCCTGCGCCGTCTCGCGTTGTTCGTCATCCTATTCGTCTTGGCCTGCCTCGTCGTCACGGTCGCCCTCCAGAACATCGGGCTGGCGCCCCCCGCGCGCCTGACGCCGTAGCGCGACCCATCCCCAAGCGACCGACCCCCGAAGGGCGACGCGTTCGGGGCAGCCCCCGCGTTCAGGCGGTGCCGCTGGCCCTGTTCGCCGGCGGGACCAGGACGATGGCCCGGCCGGACGCAATACACTCCGCCCTGGCACGACGGGGGGCCCGGGTCCACATTCGGGCAACGGCCAACTCGCTCCTGGTTCGCCTCGAATGCCGCTGGAGCCGCCATGGACCAATCCCGCCGCAACCTTCTCACCATCCTGATCTTCGTGGGATTCCTGCTCGGCATCCTCGCCGGCTGGGTTCTGGGCGAGGGCGTGCTGCCGGTGGCACAGCCGTTGGCGGATATTTTCCTCCGGCTGCTGCGCATGGCGATCATGCCGCTCATCATCACGTCGATCATCTCCGCCGTCGTGAGCGTGGGCAGCGCCAAGGGGCTGGGCCGCCTCGGCTGGAAGACGCTGGCCTACTACGTCACCAGCAGCATGATGGCCATCTTCACCGGCCAGATCCTGGTGAACGTGCTCAAGCCGGGGGTAGGCGCCGAGCTCGGGCTACAGGCGACTCCCGAGCAGCTGCCCGCGGCGCAGCACGGCCTGACGGACCTGCTGCTGAACATCATCCCGGAGAACCCGTTCCATGCCATGGCGGAAGGCAACGTGCTGCCCGTCATCTTCTTCTCGATCCTGTTCGGCTACTTCATCACTACGCTGCCGAAGGAGCAGCGCATCCACATGGGCGACTGGTTCGACGCCGCGTTCCATGCCATGCTGCGCATGACGATGTTCGTGGTGTGGACCGCGCCGGTGGGTGTGTTCGGCATCATCGCGCGCATCGTGGCCCAGACCGGGTTCGAAGCCTTCCGCTCCCTCGGCTTCTACTTCCTCGTCGTGCTGGCCGGCCTGGCCTTCCACTTGGTCGTGAACCTGCCGCTGCTGCTCACGGTCGCGGCGCAGGTCAACCCCGTGAAGCACTACCGGGGCATGCCGCCGGCGCTGCTCATGGGATTCTCCACCTGCTCCACCATCGTGACCTTGCCATTCACCATGGAAGCGGTCACGGGCAATTCCAAGGTGTCCGAGAAGGTGGCGAACTTCGTGCTGCCCATCGGGGCCACGATGAACATGGACGGCACGGCGCTCTACGAGTGCGTGGCGGCCATCTTCATTGCCCAGGTCTACGGATTCCACCTGTCCCTGGGCGCGCAGCTCACCGTGGCCATCACCGCGCTGCTCGCGTCCATCGGCGCCGCCAGCGTGCCCATGAGCGGCATGGTCATGCTGTTCGTCGTGTTGAAGGCCGTGGGACTGCCGCTGGAAGGCGTGGGGCTCATCCTGGCCGTGGACCGGATCCTGGACATGTTCCGCACCGCCCTGAACGTCCTCAGCGACAGCGTGGGCTCCGTCATCGTGGCGCGACTCGAGGGGGAGTCCCTGGAAGGGATGGGGACGACGTAGGGCTCAACCGGCGTCCGGCGTGCCCGACGGCCCCGGCGTCTCCTCGCCCGGGCCGTCCGGACCACCCGCATCCGGCCCGGACGACACCGGGCCCGACGCGGCGCCCGACGCCTCCCGGAAGATCCGCCGGGGACCCTTCCAGTCCTGGTACAGGAGGAACCCCGCCACTACCAGCACCGCCAGGATGCTCGCGCCGATGGCACCCTGCCAGTACGTGACCCGATCGGACGTGTACTGCATCGCGATGATGCCCAGCGGACCCGCGCCCGCGGCGATGCCGATGAGCAGAGAGGTGAAGGCCAGCTCAAAGATGGCTCGGCCCCGATCGTTGCTTGGTTTATGTTCCGGCATGCAGAGCTCCGAGTAGCAGGGACGCGCTTCGCGCGCCCGGGACGCTCGCCTGCGGCTCGCCAGGACGGCGCGCTTCGCGCGCCTGGGACGCGGCCTGCGGCCGCTGGGACGCCCGCCATCGGCGGGCTAGGCCAAGCAATCCGCGTGCCCGGCAAGCGCCAGCGCCCGGACTAGGCTGACGCCGCAAGCCTCTACAAACGCCGGTGACCTGGATTACCCCCACCTAGCGGCGCTGTCAGGCGCCGCGTCCTAGCCGCAGCGCGTCCTGAGCGAGCTGAAGGCGAGCGGCCTGAGGTTAGGCGGCTCCGCCGCCTACCTCCCGAACGGGATCTCCGCGCCGGCCGTCAGATAGAACGTACGCGAGTGGGCCGTGTTGCTGTCGTTGGGACTCAGGTTCATGAGGCCGTGATTGTACGACAGATCCACGACGAACGTCCAGCCGACGTACGCCAGGTTGAAGCCGGCTCCCACGACCAGGCCGAGGTCCTGCTCCCTGGTGTCCAGACCCAGGCCGGCCTGCGCGCAGCTGCCATCGAAGGGAGAAGCGTTCAGGTCGCCGTTGACGCGGCAACTTACCCGCATGGACACGATGGGTCCGGCGAAGACGTGGGGCTTGATGGCCATCAACGAGGGCGGCGCCAGCTTCAGGACGAGCGGCACCTCCACGTAGTCCGCCTTCGCCGTGGCGTCGGTGGTGTTCCCGGACAGCGTCCAGCCCTTGTCCACATACCGGGCTTCCGCCACCAGGGAAACCGTCGGCAGCAACGGGAACTCGAGGAACGTGCCGATGTGGTAGCTGGTCGCGTACCCCACGTCCATCCCGGCCGGCACCGTCTTGAAGATGACGGTCCCGGAGTTGAGTCCGCCCCGGATGCCGATGGACTGGGCGACGGCGTGGGCCGGTAGCAAGGTGAGCAGCGCCGCCACCGGCATGAAGCGTCGAAGTGCATGCACACGCATGGTCTCCTCCTGTCGTGCCACTCTGTCATGCCACCCGAGGGCGGGCATCGGTCATGCACTCGCCCGCTTCCTCATTGCTACACGGCCTCGGCGACCGGGGATCCCCCGTCAGGCCTCATACCGGCGTTCCGGCCAGCAGCGGCCCGAGCACCGGCAGCGGCCGGGCGCCCGCGCTTGCCCCGCCCCGCCGGGCGTGCGAACCTGCACGGGTCCGCGAACACCATGTCGCCCGCCCGGGCGCCAGCAAGAGACGAACATGTACATGCACGAACGACGCCGCTCCCGCCTGATGGTCGCCCTGGTCCTGCTCATCGCCGCCGCCGGTCTGGCGCCGCACCCGCTGGTGGCCCAGGCGGCGCAGGACACGAGCCACCCGATGCTGGACGGCAAGAAGATCCTGACGCTGGACGACTACGGCGAATGGCGCCAGATCCGCAGCGTCCAGCTGTCGCCCGACGGCCGTTGGCTGGCCTTCTCTTACGTGCCCAACGACGGCGACAGCGAGCTGCACGTGAAGGCGCTGCAGGGCGATGCCGACTACACCGCCAGCAACGGCGCTTCTCCCGTCTTCGCGAGCGACGGCGCTCACGTTGCCTTCCTGACCAGCCCGCCGGAGGAGCAGGCGAAGAAGCTGCGCAGACAGCACAAGCCGGTCCCCCGCATGGCCCACTGGATCGACCTGCGCACCGGCGCCCGCGACTCCATCGCCGATGCCCGCGACGTCACGTTCGCCGAGGGCGGCCGCTGGCTCGTGGTGCACAAGGCCAGGGCGGACCGGCAGGCCAAATTCGACGGCTCGGACCTTGTGCTCGTGGATCTGTCCTCGGGCGCGCTGCGCAACATCGGCAACGTGTCGGCCTTCGCGTTCGACTCCCTGGGCAACCGGCTGGCCTACCTGGTGGACGCCGCCGACCGCACCGGTAACGGCGCCTACCTGCTGGACCCGGCGTCCGGGCGCACCGTCGCGTTGTCCACCGGCGACTACCTGTACGATGGCCTGTCCTGGAGCGCCGACGGCAAGGCGCTGGCCGTGCTCCGGGGCGACACCGTGAACGGCATGGAGCAGCGGGCCAACGTGCTGCTGGCCTGGCCCGACGCCGAGGCGGCGCTGGCCGGCTCGGCCAAGCCGTTCACGTACGACCCGGCGAAGGACGCGGCCTTCCCGGACAGCTTCGTGCTGAGCGAACATGCTCGGCCCACCTGGACCAAGGACGACGCGCGCCTGGTCGTCGGCATCAAGGAGCAGAAGACCAAGGTGAAGCCGGAAGGTGACCCCGAAGATCGCGGCGACGTCACCGTCTGGCACTACGAGGACGAGCGCGTGCAATCGGTGCAGAAGGTGCAGGCGGCGGCGGACCGGCGCTTCACGTACACGTCCGTCGTATCGGTGCCGGCGGGTCACTTCGTGCGCCTGGCGACGGAGGCCATGCCGCGCGTCGAGGTGGTGGGCGACGGCGCCTACGCCATCGGCCGGCGCGACGGTCCGTACCGGCTCGAGCTGCTGAAGCAGCCCGGGCAGGCGGACATCGTGCGCATCGACACGGGCACCGGCCAGCAGACGGTGCTGGCCGACAGCGTGCGCGACATCATGGGCGCCTCACCCGACGGCCACTGGTACGCCTGGTCGCGAAACGGGACGGTCATGGCCGCCGACATCGCCACGGGCGAGACCGTGAACCTGTCGCAGGTGGCGGGGATCGACTTCAGCCAGAACGACAGCCAGATGCCCGGCGAGATCGGCACCTGGGGCGTCGCCGGCTGGTCAAAGGACGGGCGCTGGATCCTCCTGAACACCCGCTACGACGTGTGGGCCGTCCCGCTGGAAGCGGCCGCGAACCGCGCACAGGCGAAGAACGCAGCCCGCGACATCACCGGCGGCCTGGGCGCCCGGGACAGCATCCGGTTCCGCGTCGAGCCCGACTTCTCCTTCGACACGCACTCGCCGCGGCAGCGGGCGCCCCGGCGGTTCGGGCGCCGGTTCGGCCCGGCGCAGGCCGTGGACCTGGCCAAGCCCATGATGCTGTCGGCCTACGGCGACTGGACCAAGAAGTCCGGCTGGTGGCGGCTGGATCCGGGCGCCGCGGAGCCGAAGCCGCTGGTCTGGGGCGACGCCATGTACGGCAGCCTGACGAAGGCGCAGGAGGCCGACGTCGTCGCGTACACGCGCCAGACATTCCAGGAGTTCCCCGACTGGTGGGTCACGGACACCCGCTTCCGCCGACCGCGGAAGGTCACGGACGGCAACCCGCAGCTGAAGGAATATGCCTGGGGCACACGCCGTCTCATCGACTACACGGACAGCCGGGGCAACCACCTCCAGGCCACGCTGACGCTGCCCGCCGGTTACCAGAAGGGCAAGAAATACCCCATGCTGGTCTACTTCTACGAGAAGCTGTCCCAGCGGCACCACCAGTTCTCGCAACCCGTATACGACGACCGGCCACACATGTCCGAGTACGCGTCCGACGGTTACCTGGTGCTCATGCCGGACATCGTCTACACCATCGGCCACCCGGGCTCATCCGCGCTGGACGACGTCAGCGCCGCCGTGCACAAGGTGATCGATCTGGGCTACGCGGATCCCGCACACATCGGGCTCCAGGGCCACTCGTGGGGCGGGTACGAGTCGTCCTACATCGTCACCCAGACGAACCTGTTCGCCGCTGTGGTCACCGGTGCGCCGCTCACCGACCTGGTGAGCATGCACAACATCCTCTACAAGCGCACCGGCGGCCCCAACGCGCGCATCATCGAGTGGAGTCAGGGCCGCATGGGCGTGACGCCGTGGGACAGCCTGTCGCTCTATGAGGAGCAGTCGCCGGTCATCAATGCGCCGAAGATCACGACGCCGTTCCTGATCCTGCAGGGCACCGCCGACGGCGCCGTAGACTGGAACCAGGGCCTGGAGTTCTACATCGCCGCCCGCGAGCTGGGCAAGAAGGTCATCTTCCTGTCCTACGCCGACGAGCCGCACCACCTGGCCCGGAAGGCGAACCAGATCGATTTCCAGCGCCGCATGAAGCAGTTCTTCGACCACTATTTGAAAGGCGCCCCGGCCCCGCAGTGGATGAAGGACGGCGTCCCGTGGCTGGACAGAGCGCGCGAACAGGCCGAGGAGCAGAAAGGAAGGTCGGGAAACCGATAGCCCGGGTGCCGGTGCGAGTGCTAGGCCCGAGCCCGATGAGTTTCCCCTGATCCGGTTGCGTGCGTACGTCCGAGTCCGCGTCCGGTAATCCGGCGGATGCGATCAAGCGTCGACTCACGGCCGGGTCCTTCAGACGCGGACCCGCGCCCGAGCACGCAATTGGATCACGGGTTGTTTCGGGCCCGTGTCTCGCACCGGCACCCGCACGCGCACCCGGGTGTTTGCTCCCCGTCTCCCTGTCTCCCCCTCTCCCCGTCACCGGCCAGGCTCTGTGCCCCCCCTTGGAGGATCCCACAACCCTACCCCGGCGGGTTACTTCGATGGAACCTCCAGCTTCCCTGCCGCCGGCGCGATGCGATCTGCCTGCCAGCTCTCCACCTCGAACAGCGTCGGTTTCGCCGCACTCTTCACGCGCAGGTTCGACCCGGGCCCGGCCGCGAAGGTGAGGTCCGCCAGCGTGTCGCCCTTCGCATCCAGGGCGACGACCGACCGCACGGGCGCGCCCAGCTGTGCGGTGTCGGGCGCGAAGCCGTTGGCGCGGAAGCCGGCAACGGCGCCCAGCAGGTCCTGCACGGCGCTGGTCTTCGCGGACTTCCCATCGACGGTCCAACTGGAGTCGCCGCGGGCGAGGGTGTAGGTGGTATCGTGGCGGGCGACCTGCAGACTGGCCACGCGACTGGTGTCGACCTTCAAGATCAGCTTGTTGCGCCAGGCGTCCACGTGGCGATTCAGGGCGCTGACCAGGTCGGCGTCCAGCACGCGCACCTCGTTCTGGCCCGGCAGTCGCACGTAGGTGGATGTGTACCCCGGGCCCCGCTTGCCCACCACCGGCCCTTTGGCGTCGTCCAGCTCCACGGTGCGGGCGCTGTCGTTGCTCACGCCGAGGCGCGCCTGGTTGGCCGGGTTTGTCGACGCAATGTTGCCGACCTGAGCGTCCGCCAGGTCGGACACCAGGCTGGCGGCCATGGCGGAGTCCGCCGGGTACCCGTTCACGGTCCAGCCGGCGCCGTTATGCTGCAGATGGACGGTGTCCGGCGGTGCGATGAGGGTGGCCTTCTGGACCTCGTCCTGCTTCAGCGCCGCCAAGTCGTCCCCCAGCTTGCTCTTCGGGGGCCTGTGGCGCGACGCGATGTTGACGCCCACGTAGATGAGCAGGAGCACGAGGACCGCGCCGATCAGGGCCTTCAGGCTTCGCTCGCTCATGTCACACCTCCTCCCACGAACGACGACTGCGCCGCACCCGCGTGCCTACGCGGAACAAACCCAGCAGCACGAACAACAGCGGCACACCCACCAGGTTGCCCCATTTCAGCAGGTTGCGCGCCGTGTTCGACTGGAACACCAGCGGCGGCGGCGTGCGGTTCTTCGAACGGATGGAGATTAGTGCGTCGGATTGCGCCAGCCAGTCCACGGCGTTGGCCGCGAACGCCAGGTTCTCGGGATTGGCCTGAACGAAGTTCTGGTTCAGGAAATCGGCGTCGCCCACGACGACGAGGCGGCCGCGAGCCGGCGACGTCTTCGTCTGCGTCTTCGTCGTCGGGGTCGTCTTCGTTGCCGGGCCGGCTTGAGGGGCGCCGGCCGGGTTCGCGGCCCCGGGCAGGGCGATACCGGCCTTCGCGGGCACCGGCGGGTCGTCCTTCGCGGGCGTCTTCGTCTGGCTCGTCGGCGTCTTCCTCTGGCTCGCCGGCACCTTCGCCTGGCCGGTTGCGGCGCCCGCGCCGGGCATCACTTCGGCGGCGACGATCTGGACGCCCAGGCTGCCCGGCTTGGGATCGGGCATCATCTGGGGCGAGATGGGCATACCGGCGGAGTAGACGCCGCCGTACTTCGACGTCTCCCAGAGCGGTTTCGCGCGTGCGGAATCGGTGATCTGGAGGGGCGACGCCCAGGGCAGCATCATGGACGACAGGCCCTGGGTCAGCACGGTGGAGCCCGCGGGCGTGACGACGGGCCACAGCGGGTACGGCGCCACGACGGAGAACACACCCTGGCGGCCCAGCGAGACCTGCTCGTTGGAGCGGTAGTCCGCCACGAGGTTGTGGAGCAGTCGCACGCCGCGGGGCGCCAACAGCGAGTCGACACCGGTGAACAGCGGTCGGGCAACGCCCCGTTGCCGGTCCACCTGGATGCCGCCCACCAGGAACAGACCGGCGCCGCCCCCGTTCAGGAAATCATTGATCGCCTGGATCGCCGTCGGGCTCAGAGGCTGTGTGGGCCCGGCCAGCACGATGACGTCGGTGGAGTCTCGCGGGATGACCGGCGGTGTGGAATCGGTCTGGAGGTTGAGGCTGCGGATGTCGTAGCGGTTGTGCAGCGCCTTCTGCAGCGCCGGGTAGCCGAACGCCGAGCGCGCACCGAACCCGGTCAGCACCGCCAGGCGTGGCTTCTTCGGATTCACCATCGACGAGATGAGGGACGTCAGGCGGTACTCCATGTCGTTCGCCTGGTCGATGACCGGGATAGCCTTGTGCTGATCCGCATAGTAGATGGCCAGACCCAGCCAGCCGCGCTTCACCTGGAACTCGTTGTTGCGCATCACGTTGAACTGGATCTGCGTGACACCCGCCGAGCGCGCCTGCGATGCCACCCCCTGGCTCTTGTCCGGGTCCAGGACCTGCACCTGGACCTTGCCGTCGGACGCGCGCCTGAAGTCCGACAGCAGGTCGCGCACGTCCCGCAGCGTCAGCTGAACCTCCGGCGGCAGCTTGCTGGAGCGGAACAGCTTGATGGTGACGACGTCGTTCAGGTTGCCCAGCACCTGGTCGGTCCCGCGGGACAGCGTGAACAGGCGATTGCGCGTCAGGTCCAGTCGGCCGTGGATGTGCGCACCCAGCAGGTCCACGACCACGATGCCCACCGCCAGCACGACGGTGCCCAGCCGCAGTCGCCGGTACGCGCCACGCCCGGTGCTCAGCCGCTGGCGCATCAGAGCGAAGTAGGCAAACGCCAGGAACAGTGCGGCGGCCGTCAGGAAGTAGATGACGTCGCGCAGGTCCAGCACCCCGCGGGTGATGGACTGGAAGTGCGACATGAGGGACAGGCGTGCCACGCCGCTACCCAGCGCCGGCGGCAGGCCCACGGTCACCACGGGCAGGCCGATCAGCACCAGCACGAACGTGATGGCCGCGCCCAGGATGAACGCCGTGATCTGGTTCGTGGTGACCGACGACGCGAACAGGCCGATGCCGATCATCGCCGCCGTGAGCAGCGCCGCACCCACGTACTGGGCCACCATGATGCCCGGGTCCGCCTTCGACACCGCCAGCACGCCGATCGCCGTAGGCAGCGTGCCCGCCAGCGCCACCAGCGCGAACGCCCAGTCCCCCAGGAACTTGCCCGCCAACAGGTCCGTTTCCCGCAGCGGCTGCGCCACCAGCCATTCCAGCGTGCCGCTGCGCCGCTCCTCGGCGAACGCGCGCATCGTGATGGCCGGCACGAACACCGTGAAGAGCCACGGCAGCAACCCGAAGAAGGGGCGCAACGTCGCCACGCCCATGGCGTACAGGCCCCGGAACGTCAGGAACAGCGCCAGCACCAGGAACGCCACCACCAGGATGTACGCTGCCGCATGGTCGAAGTAGCTGCGGAACTCGTTGCGCGCGACCGTCCACGCCTGCCTCATGATTCCACCTCCTCCCGGCCGGAAGACGCGCCCCCGGAGTCGGAGGTCGTCCCGGAGTCGGAGGTCGTCCCGGAGTCGGAGGGGGCCCCGGAGTCGGAGGTCGCCCCGGAGTCCGAATCCTCTGCGAAGTCCGCCGCAGCCCCAGAACCGGCCTCCGCCGCGAGGTCGTCCGCCTCCGCCCCCGCCCGCGCCTGAGTCGGCGCCGCCGGCGCCGACTCAGTGAGCTCATGGAACAGGCGCTCCAGGCTGCCGCGCTCCCGGTGCAGCTCCCACAGCGTCCAGCCGCGCTGTGCCGCCAGTCCCGAGATCGCCGGGCGCAGCTCCGCGCCGCCCTTCGCCGTGATCGTGACCCGCTGGCGGCCGTCCACCGGCTCCGCGGTGGCGGACGCCACGTCGTCCAGCTTCGCCAGCTGGTCCGCCACCCCCGTCCCCTCCACCTCCACCACGTAGCGCGCACCGGCGCGGTCGCGATCCAGCAGGTCCTGCACGCCGCCGTCCGCCACCAGCCGGCCCCGGCTGATGATCAGCAGCCGGTCACAGGTGGCCTCCACCTCGCTCAGCACGTGCGTGCTCAGCAGCACTGTGTGCTCCCGGCCCAGCTGCCGGATCAGCGCCCGGATGTCCACGCGCTGGTTGGGGTCCAGGCCTTCGGTGGGCTCGTCCAGGATGAGCACCTCCGGCCGGTGCAGGATGGCCGCGGCCAGGCCGACACGCTGGCGGAAACCCTTGGACAGCTGGCTGATGGGGCGATGGAACACCTCTTCGATGCCGGTACGCTTCACCGCCTCCAGCACCGCACGCCGACGCACATCCTCCCGCATCTCCCGCAGGCGGCCCGTGAACTCCAGGTACTCCGACACCAGCATGTCCGTGTACAGAGCGTTGGACTCCGGCAGATAACCCACTCGTCGCTTCGCCTCGGTGAGCATCTCACCGATGGAGCGGCCATCGAACCGGACCACGCCGGCGTCCGGCTGCAGCGTACCGGTGAGCATCCGCATCGTCGTCGTCTTGCCTGCACCGTTGGGCCCCAGGAACCCGACGACTTCGCCCTGACCGACCTCGAAGGTGAGGTCGTCCACGGCCACTACGGGCCCGTACCGCTTCGTCACACCTTCCACCGCGATCATGCGCCCTCCATGAGCTTGCGTCCCCTCTCAGGTACTGAATGACACAACGCGCCGAGCCGTTGCCCGACGCGTCACGTCAAACTGGACTCGAGAGCCGGCGACGCATGCTTGCTGCGGCGGCGCTTCGAGCGAACGACCGTTCGTATGGTTCAGACGAATTGTAAACAAATGAAGGCGCGGCAAAACCCGGGCCAGCGATGCGGGCGAGCAAGTCGTCACCTTGCGCGCGACGCCGCGATTCTCGACACTCGACGCGACGATCCTGACGCGACGAGGAACGGAAGGCCCGGTCCATGGACGCACTCTCTCTCGGTATCGGCATCGCCATCGGCGTGCTGCTGGGCGCGCTGGCCGCGGCGCTGGTCTTCCGCGCGCTGGCGACGGCCCGCGGCACAGAGGACCGGCGGCGTCAGGCGGAAGACCTGCTGCGCCCGGTGAGCGAGGCGCTGGCGCGGGTGGACGGCAAGATCGAGGACATCGAGCGCACGCGGCGCGAAGCGTATGGCGGTCTGGCGCAGCACCTGGAGAGCCTGGCCCGCTCGCAGGCGGACCTGCACGCGGAGACGGAGAGCCTGGTGCGCGCGCTGCGGGCGCCGACGGTGCGTGGCCGCTGGGGCGAGATCCAGCTGCGGCGCGTCGTCGAGCTGGCCGGCATGGAGGCGCACTGCGACTTCGTGGAGCAGGAGTCGCTGTCGGACGACGACGGGCGCATGCGGCCCGACCTGGTGGTCCACCTGCCCGGCGAGCGCGTGATCGTGGTGGACGCCAAGGCGCCGCTGCACCACGTGCTGGAGGCGTTCGAGACGAACGATGACGCGGCGCGCAAGGAGCGCGTGGCCCAGCACGCGGCGGACCTGCGGCGCCACATCCAGCAATTGGGCTCCCGCAACTACGGCGAGCGCATCGCGGCGTCGCCCGAGTTCGTGGTCCTGTTCCTCCCGGGCGAGACGTTCTTCACCATGGCGCTGCAGCACGACCCGTCGCTGTTCGAGTACGGCGTCGACAATCACGTGGTGCTCGCCACGCCCACGACGCTCATCGCGCTGCTCAAGGCGGTGGCGTACGGTTGGCGCCAAGAGCGCGCGGCTGACAACGCGCGAGAGATCACCGGCCTGGGACGCGAGCTGTTCGACCGGCTGCGCACGCTGGCCGGCCACTTCGACGACGTGCGCAACGGGCTGGACCGTGCGGTGCGTGCATACAACCGGGCCGTCGGCTCGCTGGAGAGCCGCGTGCTGGTCACCGCACGCCGGTTCCGGGAGCTGGGCGTCGCGTCCGGCGAGATCGACGAGGTCGCCGGCGTGCAGCGCGCCACCCGGCCCCTGAGCGCGCCGGAGCTGGTGGAACAGCCATCCGGTACGCCGGACCTTTCCGACCGGAGCATCGACGCGCCGGAGCCTGCTGACCAGCAGGCCGGTCCAACACAGACGCACGGCGAACCATGACGGCCTGCAAGGCCACTACGCGAGGGCCAGAACGGAATGACCCGGACACCCGCCATCCAGGACGACTACCCGGCCGATGTGGCCCACTGCTACGGCTGCGGCCGACTGAACGAGCACGGGCACCAGCTGAAGACGGTGTGGGAAGGTGAGGAGACGGTGTCGCGCTTCACGCCGGAACCGTTCCACACAGCTATCCCCGGCTACGTCTACGGCGGGCTCATCGCGTCGCTCATCGATTGCCACGGCACCGGCACCGCCGCCGCGGTGGCGCAGCGGGCGGAGGGCGTCGAGATCGGGGCGGGCTCGGCGCCCCGGTTCGTGACCGCGTCGTTGAAGGTCGAGTTCCTGAAGCCGACGCCCCTGGGGCCCGAGCTGGTCGTGCGCGGCCACGCCGTCGAGCGCACGGAGCGCAAGGTCGTGGTGGAAGCCACGGTGAGCGCCGCCGGGGACGAGTGCGCCCATGGCGTCGTCGTGGCCGTGCGCATGCCGGAGCACATGGCGGCCGGCGACGACGAACCGACGTGACGTCACCGGCTCGACGCGCCCGGCGCGCTTGCTCGCCGCACGGCTCGGGCCTATCGTGGGGCATGGAGCGAATGCTCACTCTCCCATCCAGCGCTGGACGCCGTCGGGGCGAAGCGCGTCGATCCCGTTGAATCCGACTTCGAAGTAGAGCGGCTTGCTGATGGCCGACAGCTGGCAACATCCCGGTTCCGGTGCGCGGATGGGGAGCGAAGGTGTGAACCGCTCCGCGCCCGATCTGTGCGTCGTCGTCCCGGCGTACAACGAGGCGCGCAACGTAGAGCCGCTCTACGACGAGGTGTCGGCGGAGCTGGGGAAGTCGGGCCTGGCGTTCACCTTCCTGTTCGTCGATGACGGCAGCACGGACGACACGCCGGCGATCCTGGCGCAGCTCCGTGAGCGAGACCCGCGCGTTCGCTACATCCGACTGGCGCGCAATTTCGGATTGCAGGCCGCGCTGACAGCGGGCCTCGCCCATGCGCCCGGCCGCGCCGTCGTCGTCATGGACTGCGACCTGCAGGACGACCCGGCCGCGCTGCCGCGCCTGCTCGATGCCTGGCAGAACGGCGCCGACATTGCCTACGCGATCCGCGCGCGGCGCCGGGAGAACATCTTCAAGCGCGCCGCGTTCCGGTCCTTCCACTGGCTCATGTCGAAGCTGGCGGAAATCCCCATACCTCGCGACGCGGGCTCGTTCGCCGTCTACGACCGGCGGGTCGTGGACCACATCAACCGCATGCCGGAAACCAACCGCTACCTGCCCGGGCTGCGGGCCTGGGTAGGTTTCAACCAGGTAGGCGTGCCGGTGGCGCGTCGCGCCCGCCACGCCGGGCGGCCTGCCCAGTCCTTCGGACGCCTGGTCAAGCTGGCGGTGGACGGCATCCTGGCCTTTTCCAAGGCGCCGCTGCGGCTGGCGACGCTGCTGGGCTTCGCCGTGACCGGCGTCGCGGCCATCGGCCTGCTCGTGGTCATCTACTGGCGCTTCATCGCGCGATCGTTCCCGGCCGGCGTCGGTCAGGCCACCATCGCGCTGGCCCTGCTGTTCCTGGGCGGGGTGCAGCTACTGGTCGTGGGCATCATCGGAGAGTACCTGGGGCGTGTTTACGACGAGGTGAAGCGTCGTCCTCATTACGTGGTCATGGAGACCCACACGGAAGTGCCCGAACAGGCCGGCGACAGATGACGGAATTGCGCGCGACGTCGAGACGTAGGCGCCTGTGGCTGGCGGGTATCATCGCGGTCACCGTGGTCGGTGCGCTCACCGCCACGCTGGCCATGCGACGGAGCTCCACCACCTTCGACGAGATCTTCATGGTGGGCTCCGGCGTTCACGGGCTGTCCAGCGGCGACTGGGACATGACCCTCGATCACCCGCCCATCATGCAGTACCTCTACGGCGTGGCGGCGCACCTGGCGGGCGTCAAGCTGCCGGAGGACAACCTCGCGTCCATGCCCCAGGCCGACCGCGCGCTGCCCTGGCGGACCAACCGGTTCATCTATGCCCAGGAGCTCTACTTCCGCATAGGCAACGATCCCGAGCGGATTGCGTTCTACACTCGATTGGTGGGCATCCTCTTCCTCCTGGGCCTGGCCGCCGCCGTGGCCGTGTTCACGTGGCGCGCCGTCGGCCCGCCCGCGGCACTGCTGGCCACCGTCTTCACCGTCTTCCTGCCGGATGTACTCGCCCACGCCGGCATCGCATACAACGACCTGCCGATTGCGCTCGCCTTCTTCCTCGGCGCGTGGGCGTGGGACGTGGCCATCCGCCGTCCCACGATCAAGCACGCCGTCCTGGCCGCCGTGCTCTCCGGGCTCGCGCTGGGCGTGAAGTTCAGCGCGCTGGCCCTGGGCGTCGTCGCCGCCGTCCTCTTCGTGGTGGAAGGCGTCGACCGCGTGCGCAGAGATCGGGACGCGCGGGCTTGGCTGCTGAAGATCGCCGTGCTGCTGCCCCTGGCCCTCGTCGTGACCTACCTCACGGTCGTGCTCATCTACCGCGGCGACTTCACCCTCTCCCGCTTCTGGTGGGGCATTTCCCAGAACGTGAACCACGCGGAGATGGGTCACGGCGTGCCCATCACCCTGCTCGGACAGAGGAGCGTGCACGGGTTCTGGTACTTCTTCCCCGTGGCCATCGTCCTGAAGACGCCCGCGGCGTTCCACGCCCTCGCCCTGCTCGCCGCGATCGGGTTCTGGATGACGCGCCCAAAGGCGCAGGCGAAGCAGCGCACTGACGCGCCCGCCGGCGGTCCGCACGACACGCCCGCCGGCCAGTCGCTTCGCCCCATCGTCGTGGGCGCGCTGGTGTTCCTGGGGTTCCTGCTGGCAGCACGCCTCGACATCGGCACGCGGCACGCGCTGCCGCTCATGCCCCTGATCGCCGTCCTCGTGGCCGCGGGTGCGGCCCGCCTGTTCGCCGCCGGTCCGCCCCTCGCCCGCTGGGCCGTCGGCGTCCTCACGGTGGCCTTCGTGGCGTCCACGCTGGCCTACTACCCCTGGTTCCTCAGCTACCTGACGGAGTACGTGCCGCACCGCAAGGAGATGGGCTACAACGTCATGGTGGACTCGAACCTGGACTGGGGGCAGGGGCTGCTCGCGCTCCGCGACTGGATGCACAAGCACGACGTCGATCGGGTCTACCTCAGCTACTTCGGGTCGGCACTGCCGTCGGGCTACGGCATCCACTACGCCCCGCTGCCCAGCTTCTTCCCTCTGCGGCCGCCACCGGCGCCCGAACCCGGCAGCCCTCAGCCCGAGTGGGCCGTCGTATCCGCCACCAACATGAGCGGCGCCTACCTGCAGAACGACGCGTTCAGGTTCCTCCAGGATGCCCGGCCCGACTACGTCCTCGCAGACTGCATGTACGTCTACCACGTCGCCAACACGCCGCCGCGGAGCGAGAACGATCAAGCTCCCGCGACCGGGAGTGAGAGCGACGCAGGTACCACGTCCGGCCCCCGGAGCGATACGGCCGCGTCGGACTCCGGCGGCTGAACCCCGCCCGCCGGGCCGCCGGCGTTCGCTACCTCTGCCTACGTGTCCCGGGCGAGCTGCAGGAGGGTGTCCGGATCCAGGCGGTGGCCGCCGTCGTAGTCCACCATGCCGCAGCCGACGCCCACCTGGTCGAGCCACGCCTGCTGCTCCGCCAGCGCCGCGTCGTTCCGGAACCGGTCGTCGCGCCCCACCACGAAACGCACGCGCGTGTCCCCCAACCGCTCCGCCGCCCGCGCGCGGTCCAGATCGTGCGCCAGGAGACCGGACCACAGGACCAGCTCGTCCGGCTGCAACCCGCCGTACGCCGCCCAGCGGCTCGCCGTGGCGGCACCCTGCGAGAAGCCCAGCATCACGATCTAGATCGAGCCGGCCGCCCTGCGCCTACCCGCAAGCTCGCGGCTCGCCACGGCGTCCAGGTATGCGACGTAGTCGTCGATCTCGCGTTCCCGGTCCTCGCGCGTCATCCAGCTCGCGCCCACGCGCGAACCGGGACCGTGCGGGCCCGAATCGTCATCCACGTAGAACCGCGACAGGCCCTCCGGCGCCACGATCCGCCGCGTTCCGTCGTCCAGCGCCTCGAACCGCCGCAGGAACCGACCCGCCAGCTGCCGGTAACCGTGCAGCACGAACCAAACTTCGGCCGCGTCGATGGCCGGCGGCCCCAGCGTGTAGTAGCGCGCCACGCGCGACACGGTGATATGCCGTTCGATCATCATCCTACGAAGACACGAGGGATTACCCGGTCACACGAAGACACGAAGGTCACGAAGAACAACGTCGGGTCACACGAAGATACGAGCAACACGAAGGAACGGCGGCTTGCACAAAGATGCAACGTCGGAATGAGATGGCCGACCCTGGCTAATCGCGGCATCGCCTGAGATCGGGGTGACATGCCAAACAGTCGTCCATTGATGGGCTCGAGGCCCAATTGCCGGAAATCGGCCATGCTCGAGGGAATCGCGCCGCTCCCAACGCTGACGATTGGAGCGGCTCCAGGCAACAGGATGAGACGGATCTGCAGGCGGGGGCGCGGGCGAAAGGACCGGGTGGCGACACCTCACGGGGGCGCGACGGGCCGGATTCGACGGTCGGACTCGCGCGGGCATGACGGGCCGGGCGCGGGCCGGGCGCGACGGCCGGACTCGCGTCGCCGCCACGGGCCGGACTCGCGTGGGCGCGACGGGCCGGACTCGCGTGGGCGCCATGGGCCGCACTTGCGTCGGCGCGGCGGGCCGGGCTCGCGTGGGCGCGACGGGCCGGGCGTGAGGTCGGCACGACGGGAGGGCCGCGGCTGCGGCATAGTGTGAATGGGCCGAGTAACGCGAAGCCTGGCGGGCACGGGCGCGAAAGTGGGCGCGGAAGTGGGTGAGGAAGACCGTCCAAAACCGTCCACAGGTGGGCGCAATCGGCCGGTGCTGGTCACTTTTGCGCGCTGAGCGCGCAAAAGTGACCAGACGTCGTCCTTCGGTTGTGACGTATGGACGGTTTTCCGCGCTCAGCGAACAAAAATGACCACGAACGCGGTTCGGCCATGTCGTATGGCGGGTTTTGGGCCCTGGGGATCACCGGAAGGCCGGCCCGAACGTCCCCCGCCCCGACCCGCCCGGGCCCGCTGTTTGCCCCCGCCTGTTGGTCGCCCCCGCCTATTGTTCGCCCCCGCCCGCGCCCCCGCCTGCTACTGCCTCGCTCCGTACGCCCGGTCGAGCATGAGCAATGCGGCGGTGTTGTCGCCGGCCATCTCGAGCTCGCGCACGTGAGCAATGCGGCGGTGTTGTCGCCGGCCATCTCGAGCTCGCGCACGGCTTTCTCCGCCGTGCTCTCCTCCTCGACCTGCTCGTCGATGAACCACTGCAGCATGACCTGCGTGGGGTAGTCGTTCTTCTCGACGGCGAGAGCGTAGATGTCGTTGATGGACTTGGAGACCTTGCGCTCGTGTTCCAGCGCCTGCTGGAAGATCTCTCGCGGCGAGCCGAACTTCCCCGGCGGATCGGCGATGCCCTTCAACGTCACCTTGGCTCCGCGCTCCACCAGATAGTCGAACAGGCGCATGGCGTGCTCCTTCTCCTCGGCCGCCTGCAGCCGCATCCACTTGGCGAAGCCTTCGAAGTTCGCGTCCTCAAAATGCGCCGACATGGCCAGGTAGATGTAGGCCGAATCGAACTCCATCTTGATCTGCGTGTTGATGGCGTCGTGCACCGCTTTGTCGATCATCACCCCTCCTCATGGATCGTGAGCTTCGCGTTCCGTACCCCTCCGGACCGGGAAGATACGTGCCGTGGGCCGAAAAAGGCAGGCGGGGGCGGGGGCGGCGCGGGGGCGGCGCGGGGGCGGCGCGGGGGCGGCGCGATGCAGAGCTACCCCACGCAGGTCATGCTGCAGTGGTTCATCGACGAGCAGGTCGAGGAGGAGAGCACGGCGGAGAAAGCCGTGCGCGAGCTCGAGATGGCCGGCGACAACACCGCCGCATTGCTCACCGCGTCCCCGTTTTTCGCCGCGCCCGTCGCCGCGCAGCGGCCGGGCACTGACGAGCTCAAGCAAGAAGCGCTGCAGGAGGTCGCCTCGCTCCAGAAGCTGTCGCAGGAGATCACGGACATGGTGTTCAGCTTCGGCGAGCTGGGCTTCCAGGAGCATTGGACATCCGAGTACCTGACGGATGTGCTGGAAAAGGAAGGGTTCCGGGTGCAGCGCGGCTGCGCCGGCATGCGGACATGCTACGTCGCCAGCTGGGGGAGCGGCCACCCGGTGATCGGCTTCATGGGCGACATCGACGGGCTGCCGGAGACGTCGCAGCGGCCCGGCGTCGCGTTTCACGACCCGCTGATCCCGGGCGGCCCTGGGCACGGCGAAGGGCACAACACGACCCCGGCGGTGGACATCGTGGCGGCGATCGCCGTGAAGCGCGTGATGCAGCGTCACCACCTGCCCGGCGAGATCCGCGTGATTCCGGGCATCGCCGAGGAGCTGGTGGCGAGCCGCACGTACATGGTGATGGACGGCATGTTCGCGGATATGGACGCAATGCTGTCGACGCATGTCAGCAACCGCATGACCACGGGCTGGGGCATCACCGGATCGGGCCTGGTGTCGACCATGTTCACGTTCCACGGGCGGTCTGCACACGCTGCGGGCTCGCCGTGGGCAGGACGCAGCGCCCTGGACGCTGTCGAGCTGATGGACGTCGCCTGGAACTTCCGCCGCGAGCATCTGCGGCTGCAGCAGCGCTCGCATTCCATCATCAGCAACGGCGGTAGCCAGCCCAACGTCGTGCCCTCGGAGGCGGCCGTCTGGTACTACTTCCGGGAGCTCGACTACCCGCGCATCAAGGAGCTGCACGAGCTGGGTCAGACGATGGCGAAGGCCGCCGCCATGATGACCGGCACCACCGTCGAGGAGCGCATGCTCGGCTCCGCCTGGCCGTCCACGTTCAACAGGCCCATGGCCGAGGCGATGCAAGCCAACATCGACGTGGTGGGCATGCCGGAGTGGTCTGAGGCCGACATCGCTCTGGCCAGGGCGGCGCAGCGGCTCATGGGGCGCGACACCATCGGCCTCCACACGAAGCCCGACACGTTGCGCGAATTCGACCAGGGCATGGGCGGCGGCAGCGACGACATCGCGGAGGTGTCCTGGAACGTGCCCACCGTCCGACTCCGCTACCCGGCCAACATCCCGGGCATGACGGGCCACCACTGGTCCAGCGCCATCGCCGAGGCGACGCCCATCGCCCACAAGGGCGCCAACCACGGCAGCCGCGTGATCGCCATGACCGCGCTGGATCTGCTCACCCGGCCGGACCTGCTGGCCGCCGCGAAGACGTACCACCGCGACGTCCAGCTCAAGGACTACCAGTGGGTTTCGTTGATCCCGAAGGGCACGCAGCCGCCGACGTTCCTGAACGCGGACCGGATGGCGCAGTACCGGCCACTGCTGGAGAAGCTGCGCTACGACCCGAAGAAGTACGACACCTACCTGGAACAGCTCGGGGTGGCGTATCCTACGTTGGTCAGGCCCGAAACGGGTAGCCGTTGATTTGGGCTTCTGCGCTCAACCATTGAGGGGGAGATGGGGTGACAGGGGGACCGGGTGATCGAGAGAGGACAGGCGCCGGCGGCAGCCTGCCGGCGTCCTTCCGGCCGCTGCGTGAGGTCGCGGGCCGGGAGCTGCGCTGGGCGCCGGCGTCACGCTTCGGGCGTGCCCTCGTGCTACGGGCCGGGTCGGACGTCGTGGCGCACCTTCGGTGGCACGGGCTCCTGGTCCGGCGGGCGGAAGCAAGCTGCGCAGACGGCAGCTGGGTGTTCCGGCAGAACAAGTGGTTTCCGCCCCGTCGCTTTGGCGCCGAAGACGCGGCAACCGGCGAGTCCATCGGTGTGCTGACGGTCGGCCTCGTTGGCACCGGCGAGCTGCTGCTGCCGGACGGGGACCACCTCCACTGGAAATGGTCCGGCGTGTTCCCCAGGTGGTGGCAGTTCGCCGACGACCGCGGTGCGCCCCTCGTGCGCATGCGCCGGACCGGTTTCCCACCCTTTGCCCGCCACGGGCTTGTGGAGGTCGCGGCGGCGGCCTTCGCCCGGCCGGAGCTGCCTCTCCTCATCACCCTCGGGTGGTTCGTGGTGATCAATGCCACGCGGCGGCAGGCGAGGCGGTCGTAAGCGGTGATCAACGCGACTTGGCTGTGAGCGTTCCGCTGGCAAGCGCGATTCCCGGGCCTCGACAGTGAGGGGAGACCGCAGGGCTGAGGCGTTGTGCCTGACACGGGTTGGCGTGCGGGCCGGTTTGTTTGCGCCCGGCCGGTGAAGGGGAGACCGTGGAGCGCGAGGCCGCGCCGATCCATCCATGTGGCAGGACAGCTGTTCAGGCCGCCGGGGATTCGAAGGGAGACAGGGAGAGAGGGTGCGCCGGCCTTCCCCGTCTCCCCTTCTCCCTTCCGGCCTCCAACGACAGACCAGACACCGCCAGGTCGACCGATGGGCGCCGGAACCCCAAGGCTGCGGTCTCCCTTTCACTGTCCGCGCACAGAAGACCCGACCGTTCCAAACGCACCATCTGAGCACAGAACTTCGCCCCACAAGTCTCCCCATCACCTTCCGACGACCGAAACGCCTGCGCCGCCCATGACTCAGATCCAGTCCTCCCCTAACAACCGCGAAATCCCCCTGTCCCTCAGCCTGCGTCCTTCCGTCTGACAGGTCGCGCAGTAGTTGATCTCGTGGTCGGCGTAGCGGATACGCTGGACGGCGGACCCGCAGCGTGGACACGGCTCGCCGAAGCGGCCGTGCACGGCCATGGCGGGATGGAACGCCGTCACCTTCTTGGGGAAGGCGTCGCCGGCCTCTTTGCGCAGGCGGGCGGTCCATTCCCCAAGTTCGTCGCGCACGGCATTGAACAGGGCCCGGATAGCCTCCTCGTCGAGGTTGCGCGTGCGCTGGAGCGGTGACCGGCGGGCGCGCCACAGGATCTCGTCCGAGTGCGCGTTCCCGATGCCGCTGAAAAGGTGCGGATCGGTGAGTGCGCGCTTGAGCGTGTGGTTCTCCCGCGTCAGCCGATCCCGAAACGTCGGCAGGTCCGTCGTCAGCGGCTCCACGCCGCCCGGGTCCAGGGCCGCCAGCACCGCCTCGCCCCGGACCAGGTGCAGCGATGCCCGCTTCTTCGTGCCGGCCTCGGTGATCAGCAGCGTCCCGTCGGCGAAGTCGAACGCGGCATGCCCCAGCTTGCGCGGCACCGCTGCGCCCCGGTCCTTCCACTGGAATCGCCCGGCGACCATGAGGTGCACCACCAGGAACAGCTCGTCGTCCAGCACGAACACGACGCGCTTGCCCACCCTGCGGAGCCCGCGGACTTTCCTGCCGGCCGCCGCCGAGATCGGCGGGTCGTACGTCTTCAGCAGGGACGGCGAGCGGATCCGGATCCCCTCAATGACCCGGCCGACCACTCGTGGCTCGAGGGCGTGAAGATAAAGTTCGACTTCCGGCAACTCAGGCACGGCGTAATCCGAGTTCTACGGCGTGGACGGTCCCTCGTTGAGCGACATTTTCGGGCCTGGACACTGACGGGGTGACTGTCGGCCGACCGGGCGCCCGCCGGTCAGGATCCTGGATAGGCCGTACGCTTCTGCCGCTTGAGATCGGAAGGCAGACGGGGCGACGGGGAGCGCCGGCGCCGGCCGGCATCACGGAGGGAGCAGGCGTCGCAAGGTCCGGCAGCGCCCGGAAGCGGCCTGCTCCCGCCGCGAAC
>JARRJS010000069.1:0-7750 GCA_037388885.1 Gemmatimonadota bacterium | reverse complement strand
GAAGACTCCGCCCTACGACAACAACCGTCAGTGCCAAGCGCTCTGCTCCACGGTCTCCCTGTCTCTGTCCAGCCACAGTGGCTTTCGCCCCACAACACCGCCGGCCAGCCTCCGCGAATCCCGCCCTACAAGTCTCCCCGTCACTGTCCGGGCCACAGAAGCTCCTGCTCCACCACGCCACCAGATAGGCGCCACAACCTCCGCCCTGCGGTCACGCCGCCTTGAGCCACCGCATCAGCTCCGCGAAGCTCGGCCGCTTCCCGGTGGTCAGCACGCCGACCCGGTAGATCTTCGCGGCGATCCAGATGGCGACGACGACGGAAACGACCATGAGCGCCAGCGACGCCACCCACTCGCCGAAGGGGATGGTCACGACGGCGGAGCGCATGGGCGCGACCATGGGCGAGGTGAACGGGATCAGGGTGCCGGCGGTGGCGAGCCAGGTGTTGGGGTTTTCCATCACCGCGAAGACCATGAAGAAACCGGCGATGAGCGGAAGCATCACGGGGAACTGCAGCTGCTGGATCTCGGCGTCGTTGGTGGCGAGGGCGCCCACGGATGCGAACATGGCGGCGTAAAGGAAAAACCCGCCCAGGAAGAAGAACAGGAAATTGAAGCCCA
Organism: Gemmatimonadota bacterium; assembly: GCA_037388885.1. Classification (GTDB taxonomy): domain Bacteria; phylum Gemmatimonadota; class Gemmatimonadetes; order Longimicrobiales; family RSA9; genus JARRJS01. The sequence continues at coordinate 7,129 of JARRJS010000069.1, read as the reverse complement.
CAATGGGCGGAATGTGCGGCAGCGGCGGCATGGTCACGTTGAGGTGGACCGCGATAGTCTGACCCCACGCCAGCACGATGGCCGCGAACACGGCCCAGATACCCATCTGCAACACGCCGGCGCCGCCGATGCCGATCACCTTGCCGATCATGAAGTCCCGCGCCCGGATGGAGCTCAGGATCACCTCCACGATCCGGTCGCGTTTCTCCGCCATCACACCCCGGGCGACGGACGCGCCATACAGGATGACGCCCATGTAGATGGCGAAAGCCATGAAGTAGCCGAGCCAGATCGCCAGTTGCGCCGCCCCACCATTCCCCTCCTTGCCACCAAACATGCGCTGCTCCAGGGTGACAGGCCGAAGGGCGGCCGCCAGCTGCTGCTGCGGGATGCCCGCCCGGTCCAGCCGCACCTTGCGCACGGAGTTCTGGACGGCGTCGTGCAGCTCCCGCATCTGGCGCTGCGCGGAGGCGTTCGTGCCTTCGTACACGGCGTTGGCATCGGTGAGAATGCCAGGAGGCAGCAACAGGTAGCCGTCCAGCGTGCCCGCTTGGATCTGTTTCGACAGCTGCTGGCGCACCTGCTCCTGCCGGTCCGGCGCAGACGGGATCACGCGCACGGTGTACGACGTCTGGCTCTTGTCCTGTCGCGCCGCCTGCGTGTACTGGGCCAGCGTCGTCGCCACGTCGTCGCCCAGTCCGCTGCTCGTCTCGTCGACGATCGCGATGTTGGCGCGGCCGCCGCCGCCCACGTTCGCGAAGTACCCCGGCAGCACGATGAAGCTGATCATGACGATGGGCCCGAAGAGCGTGCCCAGCAGGAACATCTTCGTCCGCACGCTTTCCAGGAATTCCCGCTTGACCACCACCCAGGCTCTAGACATGTGCGGCCCCCAACTCATCCATTCCCAGCTCCTCCGGCCGGCCTACCTTGTCGATGAACACCTGCTCCAGCGACGGCTCGACGACTTCGAACCGGCGCAGCCGCACACCTCCCTCCACCAGCTCCCTCAGCAGCGCGCTGGAGTCCGCGCCGTCCCGCAACGTGACCTCGAACTCGGTGCCGTCCTGCCGGACACCGCCCACCTGCCGGGAGGCGCGGATGGCGGCATCGTTCGTGGCGCCCGGCTCGAGGCCGATGGCCACGTAGTGCCCGCCGTGCTCGTGCCGCACCTGCGACAGCGGCCCGTCCACTACTTTCTCGCCGTGGGCGATGATGCACACGTGGTCGCAGATACGCTCCGCGTGCTCGATGATGTGCGTGCTGAAGAGCACCGTCTTGCCCATGTCCTGGAGGTCCGCCACGATCCCGCGCAGCACCTGCTGGTTCAGCGGATCCAACCCGCTGAACGGCTCGTCCAGGATGACGATGGGTGGGTCGTGCAGGACGGAGCTGATGAACTGGAGCTTCTGCTGCATACCCTTCGACAGCTCCTGGACCTTCGCATCGATCCACTGGCCCAGGTCCAGCCGCTCCAGCCATTGCTCGATGCGCGGCATGGACACGCGGTTCGACACGCCCTTCATCTCCGCCATGAAGGCCAGCAGCCGGCGCACGGTCATGCGCTTGTAGACGCCCCGTTCCTCCGGCAGGTAGCCGATGCGGTCCAGGGTCGCCTCTGTCACCGGCTGGCCGAACACGCGCACGTTGCCCGTCGTCTCCTCGATGATCCGCAGGACCATCCGGATCGTCGTCGTCTTGCCAGCCCCGTTCGGGCCCAGCAGGGCATAGGTCGAGCCTTCGGGGATGCTCAGGTCCAGGTCCCTCACCGCCGTGAAGTCGCCGAACTTCTTGACCACGTGCTCCAGCTCGATAGCCGGAGCGCCGTTCCCGTCGCTCACATCGCCCGTCCTGTCATTGGTGAAGAAAAGCCGCCGCAACATAAGCCGCGGCTGGCAGAAGGGTCAACGAGCCGGCGGCCAGTGGCCGTCGTTCAGCCGGTTCTGCAGCGACAGCTTCGGGCTGAGGCTGGGCCCGGCGACGTAGACCCAGCATGCGACACCATCCACGCGGGTGGCGACCCGGCGAAACAGGCCGTCCTGTACCGACTCGTATCGGTCCAGCGCGCCCAGCAGCTCCGCCGGGCAGCGCCAGATCTCGCCCTGGATGGCCGTTTTCCCCGCCAGCATCAGTGCGGGGTAGTCGCCTGCGTCGTACAGGGTGCCCAGGAGCGTGGCAGGCCCCAGGCGCTCGCATGCGGCCAGCAGGTCCGGCGCACCGCCGGCCACGTCGGAGCGCAAGGTGCCGTAAACGAACAGGTGGAAACCCGGCTCCATGTGGGCGGCCGACCGCTTCCGTTCCGCGCGCGTCATGACCGCCCCTCCGGCCGCGCCTGATCCGGCCCTGCTTCATCAATTCTGAGCCGATCGCTTCGCGCCTCCCCCAGCCCTTGACCCGCGTCGGTCGCACCTGGGCCCGTCCCGCCTGCACCCGCCACTTCCGCGCCCGTCCCACCTGCGCCCGTCCCACCTGCGCCCGTCCCACCTGCGCCCGTCCCACCCCCGCCCACCGCGCTCGTGCGCAGCCAGCCGGCGTAGTAGAAGCCCAGCACGATGGCGGCGAGGAAGATCAGGATGCCGATCACGCGAACGGTGCCGGCAATCTGCTGGTCGTAGCGGGTGACGCCGAGCCGGCCCAGCAGGTAGGCCCAGTCGTGCTCGCCGCCGCCCACCAGGTGCAGCAGCTGCGAGCGCGTGTCCCGGATGTAGACGGAGATGTTCCACAGGTTCTGCGCGATCCACCACATCATGACGGTGGCCGCGTAGCGGTTGGTCTGGATGACGAAGTAGGCGAGGAACACGCCGGGCACGATGAGCTGCATGAGCGTGCCGCCCAGGAACTGCACGAAGTCGCCGAACGGCCTGAAGAAGACGTGGCCCGCCTCGTGGATGGGCAGGTCCACGTTGTCCATGAACCCGTACGTGCCGTAGTGGCGGATCAACACGGCACCGTACAACGCCAACAGGAGGGTGAACAACGTGCGCGGCCAGTCGACCTGCGCGCCGGCCGCCGCTTCCCGGTCCGGCGGCCCGAGCCTGGAGGGGTCCCGCCCCGCCAGATTCGGAGGGCCGTCGCCCGTCGGCGTCGTCACAACTGGCCCACGCGCTCGCTGCGCCGCTCCAGCAGCACGACGTCCCGCCAGCGTCCGTTCAGCTTGCCGATCCGCCTGCGCACCCCCACCACCCGGAACCCTGCCCGCCGCGCCAGCTCCAGGCTGCGGACGTTGTCCGGGAATACGCCGGCCTCCAGGGTCCAGATGCCCGCCGACTCCGATTCCTTGATCAGCCGCCGCATGAGCCGGGAGCCGATGCCCTGACCGTGGATGTCGGGGTCTACGTAGATGCTCAGTTCCGCCACGCCGCCGTAAACGCACCGGCCGGAGACGGCGCTCAACGCCGCCCAACCGATGACCATGTCCTTCAGCTCGGCGACCAGGCGGCAGTGCCGCAGGTGCGCCCGGTCCCAGTCCTTCCATTCGGGCGCGCCGGTCTCGAACGTGGCGAAGCCGGTCTCGATGCCCTGCTGGTAGATCCGGCGCACGCGCGGCCAGTCCTGGTGCAACATCGGCCGCATGATGACGGTTCCGAGGTCCATGTCCACGTCCGGTTCGGTCCGCGGTCGCCTACCGCCGGCCCAGCGGGTACAGGTCGGCGACCGGGGCGTTCTTGTACGGCACCGTGCTCAGGTCGGCGGGTCCGAGGCCGGGCGCGTCCACGATGACGATGGCGCCGGCAAGCCCCGTCTCGTCGTAGCCACGGCGGAAATGGACCCGCGATTTGAGGACGACGATACCGACCTGCCGCGGGTCCAGCCCGACGTGCTCCAGGATGTCCGTGTCGGTGACCTGGTGCAATACGGGTGTAAGGATCACGCGGTTGTCGTCGCCGAAGCGCACGACGGCCATCGTGTCGAACTGGGCGTACGGGCCGAAGTACTCCAGCACGCCGTCCAGGTGCACGGGCTCGCCGGCGAACCGGTCGGCGTAACCACCCACGTCCACCGCCACCTGCGCGCCCACGCCGCCCTGCTTCGCCAGCGCACGGATCGCCAGGCTGTCCGCCAGCGTCGCCACCACGAAATGGGACGCGCCCTGGCGCACGAGCTCGGCCAGCACCTGGCTGGAGTTGCCCGTGCGGTCCGAGTGGTCCGCCAGCACCACGGGAGTACGACCCGCCCGCTCCGCGGCGATGGCCTGGCGCACGCCCTCTTCCGTTTGGGGCAGCTTCTTGCCCGCGAACCGCTCACGAACGCGCCAGATATAGTCGGACATGTCCTGCGCGATGCGGTCCGCCAGCGGCTGGTCGTCATTCGTGATGACCATGACCGTCGCACCCACGTCCGGCACGTCCGCGTACGCGAAGCCGAACGCCACCGACACGTATGCGTCCCGCGCCCGGTCCTCCCAGCGCCGCGCCCGCTCCATGATGTCCATGGCCGGCGCCTCGCCGGTCCACTGGAAGACCGACGGCGTGATGACGCCCGGTTTGCGCACCGCCATCGTCGGGTGGTACTCGCCCCGCAGCGTGCGGATCATGAGCCGCGCCGCACGCGCGCCCTGACGCCTCGTGTCGTAGTGAGGGTAGCGTTTCACGATGAATACGCCGTCCGCCGCGTCGGCCAGCTCGTGGTCCTCGTTGGCGTGCAGGTCCAGCGTCACCATGATGGGCACGTCCGGCCCGACGACAGCCCGTACGCGGCGCACCAGCTCGGCCTCCGGCCTGGGCACGCCCGCCACCGCCATGGCCCCGTGCAGCGCCAGGAAGACGCCGTCGAACGGGCCCTGCGCCTGGATGTCCTGCGCGATGCCGTTGCTGTACTTGTCGAACGCTTCCCGGGTCACCCAGCTGCCCGACGAGCCCCCCTTCGCGCCCCGCGGCGACAGGATGCCCACCAGGTCCACGCCGCCATACTCGCTCGCACGTTCGACGAAGCCGCGGATGTAGCCGTTCATGCGCAACACCGGCTCGCCGCGCTCCGGCGGCCCGTAGTACTCCCACTCCGCCACGCCCGTGGAGTCGGGGCAGAACGTGCAGGTCTCGTGGGAAAACGTGGCGACGGCGATCCGATAAGGGTGCGGCGACCGGGCGCATGCGCCAGTCAGCAGGGTGACCAGGGCGACCAGCACGATGACCGCCGGTGCCGCCCGAGCGCCCGCCTGCGCTGCCCGAACGCCTGCGTGCACCGCCCTCACCGCCCCCGGTACTCCGATCCAGAACCCTGCGTCCCTCCGGCCTCGCTCCGTGGTCCGTCGCGTCATGGTCGACTCCCGTTGGACTGCAAGGTCACGTTGGATGTCGGACGTGCTCCGTGTCCCGGGACCCGCCGGATGTCGTGCTCAGGGCAGGTGACGGTCCGCCGCCGGCAGCGCCGTACCCGACCGCAGCAGCGAGTCCAGTGACTCCCGGCACAGCGCCAGCATCGTGTCCAGCCGCTTACCGTCCTTCACCACCTGCGCGATCCGGACGGTCACCTCGGCGTCCGGCGCGTCCTCGGGATCCTCCTTCGACCGCTTCCGTTTGCCGACGCCGTAGTGCAGCTTCGGATCGCGCAGCAGCAGCTCGCCCACGCGCGAGCCCGCCAGCAGTGCCCGGGCAGGGCCGGGGTTGTCACTCTGGACCACGAAATCCCGGTCCAGCACCGGATGGCCGACGGTCAGGTCCTGCATGCCCAGCTTTTTGCCGATTCGGCTGAAGAAGCCCTCCTTCCACACCTTGCAGCGGAACGGCGTCTGGGCACGGTAGCTCGCCCGGGCACGGGTGTACGTGACGCTCGACTGGCCGGTCGACACGGTGTACGTGTCCACGACGATGGGCCAGCCGGCGTGCTCGAACCGGACCGACTTCACGCGGTCCTTCCGGTCGCGCTCGGGCGTGCCGCCGTTACGCTCGGCGAACGCCGCCCAGACAGACCACCGGTCGTCCTGCCTTCCCTTGCCGCGCGCCACGGTTCACCACGCGATCCCGTAATCCTCGCCGTAGTTGCTCGAGCCGCCCCAGAACGTGTGATGCTCCTGGTCGAAGAAGATGGCGTTGATGGGGCCCGACGTGCGCGCCTGGAAGTCCATGCGGTAGCCCATGGAGCGCAGCTTGGCACGCACCCACGGCGGGACGTTGTCGTTCAGTGTCAGACGGCCGGGCATGGACTCATGGTCGCCGAACGAGCTGCGCATCTGGTAGCTCGTGATGTTCGGCGCTTCCGCCGCCTGCTGCACGTTCATGCCGAAATCGACCACGTCCAGGAAGAACTGGAGCAGGTTCTGGTCCTGGGTGTCGCCGCCCTGCACGGCGAAGGACAGGTAGGGCTTGCCGTCCTTCAGCGCGATCCCCGGCGTCAGCGTGGCCCGCGGCCGCTGTCCGGGGTGGATCACGTTGAACGGGTCTTCCGCCGGGTACAGCACGAAGCTCTGCGCCCGCTGGCTGAGCCCCACGCCCGTGTGTCCCGCGATCACCGCCGGCGGCCAGCCGCCGCTGGGCGTGACGGACACGACCCAGCCCTTCTCGTCCGCCGCCTCGATGGACGTCGTCCCGGCGAAGAACCCGCTCGGCACGTCCGCGGAGGCGTCCGGGCCGGCGTCGGCGTTCATGGGGCCCTGGGCGACGCCCGACGCCTGGGCACGCCCGGTCACCGTGCGGCCCGCCAGCGTCGCACGCCCCGTCGTCGTCGTGCCCTTCCCACCAGCCGCGGCCAGCCGCGCCGCTGCGCTCCCGGACAACGCTTGCGCGCCGCCGGCCTGCGAGTCACTCGCCTCCTTGCCGAACCGCTTCGTCGTGTGCCAGTCGGCCAGGTACTGTTTGAACGGGTTGGTCTCACCCATGAACGGGTACGGGTCGCCCGGCTTCACGTCCGGGTCGTTGTGGTCCGGGTCGATCAGCTTGGCGCGCTGGGCGGCGTAGTCCTTGGACAAGAGCCCCTGGATGGGCTCCGCCGGCGGCACGTACGGGTCGCCGTAGTAGAAGTCGCGGTCCGCGTACGCCAGGTTCATGGCCTGGTACAGCGTGTGGATGTAGCGGGCGCTGTTGAAGCCCATGGCCTGCAGGTCGAAGTGCGACAGGATGTTCAGCGTCTGCAGCATCACCGGGCCCTGCACCCACGACGTCAGCTTGTAGACCTCGATGCCCTTGTAGTTCGT
>JARRJS010000068.1:0-31559 GCA_037388885.1 Gemmatimonadota bacterium | reverse complement strand
GGCGAAGCAGGCGCAACGCCTGCTCCACGCCCGCGCCCTCCACGTTGAGCCCCGCGCGCCGGTCCAGCGCGGCCTGCGCCGCGAGGGGCGCCTGTGCGACGCCGAGCGCCGACACCGTGATCGCGATCCAGACCATCGGTGGCAGGCACCGGCGGAGAATCTCCGCCCCTGGCCCTGTCCCGGTACGCATACCCATCCGCTCCTCTCCCGTTAACGTGCTGCGCCGCCGGCGCTTCCCACACTTCCGCCAAAGGAGCCAGAGCGCTCCTTCGAGCAGCTCGTCGAGGAGCTGCGAGTCGAAAGAGGAACCGAGGAACCCGTGCACGGATCCCGAATCCGGCAGGATTCCCCGGACGGCGGTCAACCCCACCACGGACACCGCCGCGACCGCGAATCCCACGACCACCCCACCCACGCGCCTCATCCCGACCCCGTTCGCCCCCGTCATCTCACCCTCCCATCTTACCCAGTCGCGACGGGATTGGTTGTCCATGGCGGGGCTCCCGTCCGGCCCCCGATCGACTTTTTCACCCATGACACGTCCGGAGGACGGCTTTCCTACCAATCGCACCCGGATTCACCTTGCGGCGCCGGAGCCGTCGCCCTTTCTTAGGGACGTCGGCAGAGGTATCCGGGCCTCCTCTCACCGCCGACGCTGGGCCGCACACCCCTTGTGAGCATCGCGGGGATCGTTGAGCGCGTACCGCGCCTTCGCACCGCGGCGCCGGAGGCACACGCGGGATGACGGACTCGAGCCGGCAGTCGGACCGGGAGCTCATCGCGGGCATCCGCTCCGGCGACACCCAGGCCCTGCAGCGGCTGCTCACGACGTACTGGGACGCCCTGGTCCAGTACGCGGGGCGCGTCCTGGGCGGCGGGGACCCGCAGGACGTGGTGCAGGAGGCCTTCATCCGGCTGTGGGCCCAGCGAGAGCGATGGACCGACGAGGGCTCGGTGCGGTCACTGCTGTATACCATCACCCGGAACACCGCCCTGGATGAGCGGCGGCGACACGCACGCGGGGAACGGGTCGCCCTGGCCGCCGATCCGCCCGGCCCGCCCGCCGAGCCGTCGGCGGACGTGGAGGCGGCGCAGCTCCGCGCCGCCGCGTCGAAAGCCGTGGCGGCGCTGCCCCCGAAGCGCCGGGAAGTCTTCCGCCTCGCCCGTGAGGAGGGGCTCACCTACGCGGAAATCGCCGCCGTCATGGGGCTCTCCCCACAGACGGTCGCCAACCACATGAGCCTCGCCCTGTCCGATCTGCGCAGCGCGCTCGCGCCCCACCTCGACGCCTCCTCGGCGGCGGCGGAGACGCCGCCGCCCGCCTCATGAGCACGCCGATTAGTAGACACCGGCGTTCCCGATCGTGTTAAGGGCGGAAGCCTTCAGTCGAGAGAGGTGGAGTCAACGGTGGACGAGCTGATCATCCAGGTCCTGCAGCGCAATGCGTCGCCCGAGGCGATGGAGCGGGTCCGGGCGTGGCGCGCCGAGTCCGAGGCCAACGAGGCCTACTTCCAGGACACGGCGCGCGTGTGGGCCCTGACGGAGCCCGCGGCCGCAATGGCGGTCTCGCATCCGGCGAACGGGGCGGTGGTCGCCGCCGCGGCCGAATCGCGGCGGGCGCGCACCGGCGAGCCCGACGTCATCTCCCTGGACCAGCGGCGCGCCCGGTCCCGCTTCGGCGGCAGGGCACTGCGGTGGAGCGTGGCCCTGGCCGCGGCCATCGCCGCCGTGGCGCTGGGCATCCGGCTGGACACGGTCCTCGGGGGCGGTCGGTCGGCGTCGTACATCGCCGGCGCCGACGCGTCCCGCGTCGTGACTCTCCGGGACGGCAGCTTCGTCAAGCTGGCGCCGGGGAGCCGCCTCCGGACGACGTTCTCTGAATCCTATCGCAGGGCGACGCTTCTGGGCCGTGCCTTCTTCGCGGTGGCACACGATGAGGCGCGCCCGTTCATCATACGCGCCGGTAGCGCCGAGACGCGCGTCCTCGGGACCCGGTTCGAGCTGGCGCAGACCGCTGGCGGCGTGCGGGCCATCGTGGTGGAAGGCGTCGTCAACCTGTCCAACAAGGAAGGCTCCGTGGACGTGCCCGCCGGCAGCCTGGGCCAGGCCTCCGGCGGGCGGGCGCCCACGGTCCGGCAGGCCGCCGACATCTACGCACTGCTGGACTGGCCCGAAGGCGTGATGCTGTTCCAGGCCACGCCCCTGGCGGAGGTCGCCCGCGCGGTGGAACGACGGTTCGGCAAGAAGGTGGAGGTGGTCGGCGACCTCCGCACGGTACGCATCTCCGGCACGCTGGAGGAGGACAGCTTCGGAGGCGCGGTCCTGACACTCTGCCAGATCGCCGGCGCGCAGTGCGAGCTCACCGAAGAGGGCGCCCGCATCCAGCGCTAGCCCTCACATTACAACCGGCGCGCTTCTCGCCTCGAATTGCGACCTCGCGCTCGAGATCGCTTCAGTCGTCGTCCTCTTCGGCCAGCTTGCGCGCCGCCGACAGGTAGCCGGGCTTCAGGTCCAGCAGGTTGGCGATCTTGCGGAGCATGTAGGCTTCGCGGGCGGAGATCCGGCCGTCGGCCATGATCAGGCCCCACATGATCTCCGCCAGCAGGGTCTTCTGGCCCAGGTCGTAGTTCTCCCGGATCAAGGAGGTGAACTGGAAGAGGTCGATGGCCTCCGCCTGCGTCTCGGCGGCCATGGCGATGAGATCCTTGGCCGTCGCCTCGTCCATGTCGAAGTGCCGCCGCACGACCCCCTGCAGATGCAGGCGCTCCATCTCGCTGAAATCGTCGTCAGCGTAGGCCAGCTCCAGGAGCAGGGCGCACGCCGCGATCTGGATCCGGCGGTCCGCGTCCTCGGCCGGCCGCGGCGCCGGCTTGGAGCGCGTCGAGCCGCCGTTGTGCGGCACGTTCATGTGCTCGTCGAAGAACTTCCGGAAGGCATCACGCATGCGAGGATAATGGCCCGGTGCAGTGGCATCGGCAAGGCGACGGGCTTCTGCTCGGGGGCTTTTCGAGTTCGAATTCGAGTTCGAGTTCGAGTTCGGCGAGGGGGGCGAGCGCTGGTGGGGTGCGGGCGCCCGGGCTGTGGGAGGAGGCGCGCCTGCGGCGGGCCTGGCGTGTCCTCGTCGCGGGTGCCGTGGCCAGCCCCGCCGGGACGTCGGCCTCTGGCGGCGGAGTCGGAAGCGGGCCGCGCCGCAGCCCGATGCCGGCCTTCAACCCCGCTTTCTCGAATTCGACTTCGAACTCGAACTCGAAAAAGCCGGACCCGCCCCATTCGCTATGCTGAAAACCGGGCCTACCGCATCCCCGTCTCCCACCCCGTGAACGCCCACTCGTCGGCCAGCTGGGCGATGCGCTTGTCGGTGGGCATGTAGCCGTGGCTGGTCTTGGTCTCCACGCGGATCAGGATGGGGTTGTTGCAGCCCTGGGCGGCCTGCATCGCCGCCGTGAACTTGTACGAATGGCCCGGTACGACGCGGTCGTCGTGGTCCGCGGTGGTGACGATGGTCGCGGGGTAGCAGGTACCCGGTTTCACGTTCTGCACCGGCGAGTACTTGATGAGGTACTGGAACTGGGTTGAGTCGTCCGACGACCCGTACTCGGGCACCCAGCCGACGCCGGCGCTGAACTTCTGGTAGCGCAGCATGTCCATGACGCCCGCGCCGGCGTACGCGGCTGCGAACAGGTCCGGGTGCTGCTCCTCGGTGGCGCCTACCAGCAGGCCGCCGTTGGAGTAGCCGTCGATCGCCAGGTGCTCGGGCGACGTGTACTTCTGGGCGATGAGGTACTTGGCCGCCCAGGCGAAGTCGTCGAACACGTTCTGTTTCTCGGCCAGCCGGCCGGCGTGGTGCCAGGCCTCGCCGTACTCGTTGCCGCCCCGGATGTTGGCCACGGCGTAGATGCCGCCGTGCTCCAGCCAGACAGCCACGGTGGGGCTGTAGCTGGGCAGCGTGGCGATGTCGAAGCCGCCGTACGCGTAGAGGATGGTCGGGTTGGTGCCGTCCAGCTTCACGTCCTTGCGGGCCGTGATGAACATGGGGATGCGCGTGCCGTCCTTCGACTGGTAGAAGACCTGCTTCGTCTGGTACGGCGTCGGGTCGAAGAGCGCCTTGCGGGGCAGCGGGCTGAACGCCGTCGACTTGCCCGTGGCGAAGTCGTACCGGTAGACCGTCGTGGGCGCCAGGAACGACGCGAACGCGTAGAACAGCTCCGGCTGGCCCGCGCGCCCGCTGAGGCCGCGCACCGCGCCGATGCCCGGCAGCGCCACCTCGCCCACCAGCTTGCCGCCGGCGTCGTACATGCGCACGTGGCTCTGCACGTCCTCCAGCGTCTGCACGACGACGCGGTCGCCGGCGATGAGCGAGCTCTGGATGTTGTTCTTCGTCTCGGGCACCACGGTCTTCGCGTGGGCCAGGACGGTGTCCGGCAGCGTGATGGAGATGATGCGGCGGTTAGGCGCGTCCTTCGTGGTCCGGATGAAGACGACGTTGCCCTCGTTGCCGAGCACGCGGTACTCGGCGTCGTTCGACGTGTTCACCGCCCGTACGCGCGCGCCCAGGTCGGGGTGCATCGGGTTCCCGAGGTCCGCGTAGTACAACAGGTTCTCGGGGTCGGTGCCGTGGCTGAGCGTGATGAACAGGAAGCGCCCGTCGTCGGTTACGAACGCGTTCTCGTACCAGTCGGGAAGGTCGGGCCGCTGGTAGATCAGCCGGTCCTGCGAGTCCGCCGTGCCGACCGTGTGGTAGTAGATCTTGCCGTTCAACGCGGCGGCCGTGAGCACCTGGTCGGCGGGCGGGGTCGGGAAGCGGGTGTAGAAGAAGCCCTTCCCGTCCTTCGTCCACGAGATGCCGGAGTACTTCACCCAGTGCACGGTGTCGGGCAGGTCCTGCATGGTCTCGAGATCGCGGACGTGCAGGTCGCGCCAGTCGGACCCGCCGACGGAGAGTCCGTAGGCGAGGTAGCGGCCGTCGGGCGAGGGCGAGGTGGCGGCCAGGTCGATGGAGCCGTCGCTGGACAGCGTGTTCGGGTCAATGAGCGTCACGGGCTTCCCGTCCATGGCGGCCTGCTCGTACAGCACGGACTGGTTCTGGAGCCCCGTGTTCATCCGGTAGAACAGCCGGCCGGCGACGCGGTCCGGCACGCTGACGCTCGGGTCGTTCCACAGCTCCGTGAGGCGCGTGCGGAACGTGTCGCGCAGCGGAATCTTCTGGAGATACGCGAACGTGACCGCGTTCTCCGCCTCCACCCACTTCGCCACCTCGGGCGAGTTCTGGTCCTCCAGCCAGCGATAGGGGTCGGCCACCTTCGTGCCGAAGTAGTCGTCCACCACGCTGTCCGTGCGGGTGGCGGGGTACTGGGGCGGCGGCGGGCCCTGTGGCGCGCAAGCCGCGAGAGCGGTCAGGATGGCGAGGCTGGTCAAGCCAGCAAGGGCGAGCGGGAGACGGCGCCTGGACGGCATGTGGAGCCTCCGGAAGTGGGTGCGATGGTGGCCTGGGACGATAGGCCGGAGGTTCGGCGCGGGTCAAGTGGAGGGCGCCGGGACTCAGGTGGCAGGGCGCCCGCGCTTCGCGCGGGCTGCAGGTAGCAGGTCGGTGTGCCGGGCTCCGCTTCGTTCGCGGAGGGACTGCTGCCTTCGACGCGGTCGGTGCGTCGTCGGCCCGGACCCCGCGCAGGTAGCAGTCCCCCCGCGAACCCGGAAGAGCCGGCAACCCGGACCTGCCACCTGCAGCCGCCGCGCAGCGGCGGCGCCCTGCCACCCGGAGCGGGCGCCGTGCAACCTGAACACGGGCTACTCCTGGAGCGCGGCGAGGATCGGCTCGGGGTTCACGAACACCTGCCAGACGGCCACGCGGTCTGCCCGGACGACCACCCGCCAGGCGGCGGGCACGGTCCAGGCGTTGGCGCGACGTGGCCCCCCGGCGCGTGCCACTGTTCCCGTGGCCATGCCTACGAGGACCGCCGTGTCGCCCGAGTGGAAGCGTTCCTCCACCGTCACCGTGTAATCCCCGACCATCGCGAAGAACTGCGACCACGCGTCTCGCACGGCCTGCCGGCCGACGGTGCGCGATCCGTCGGAGTCGACGAAGACGTGGTCGTCCGTCATGAGGGCCGAGAGACTCTCGACGTCCCCGCCGTTGATGGCGTCGACGAATCGCTGCGCAACCTGCTCGACATCCATGTTCTCCTCGCTCCGTCTCCCAACCGCTTCTTTCAAGGTCGAGTTCGTTCCGGTCCCGCGTCGATCTCCCGCAAACGCGCCTCGTGCCTCCGCACGAACCAGTCGGCCAGCAGCGGGCGATACTCGCACTGGATGTCCGGCGGCAGCATGAAGAAGTCGCCGGTGGTGGCGCCGCGGCAGCGCCGGGCGCCACAGTGGCAGGGCCAGGCGTCGCCGCCGGTGATGTTGATGTTGTAGTCGCAGGTGATTTCCTCGCCCGCCGGGATATCGCGGCGGGCGACGAGGGTGGCCCGGCCGGCGTCGTACCGGACCCAGGCGTTCGGGTCACAACTGTGGTTCAGGTAGCAGTCGGGCGGGCCGATGAGGACGACCCGGCCGTCGGGGTAGTCGCAGTGGTCCGCGCGCTCGCCCAGCTCCGGGCGCAGTGGCGCGTCAGGCGTGACCTCGCGCACGACGTGGATGACGCGGATGCGCTCGCCCGCGCCGAACGCCCGGGCCGCGAACACGCCAAGCCCCTCGATGGGCGAAGCGTGAACGACGACGTCTCCGGTCAATGGCTCCTCTCGTTCCGGGGTCAGACCGGCGGGGCGCGCGTTCGAGCCACGCGCCGCGTCCAAGGTGCACCCTCGTGGCCGCCGTATGCGCGCCGGCCGCGCAAAGACCACGACGTAGGCAGCAGTCCCGCCGCGAACGAGGCCGAGCCGGCAACCCGGACCTGCCACCTGCAGCCGCCGCGCAGCGGCGGCGCCCTGCTACCTGAAGCGAGCGCCCTGCAACCGGGCAGCGCGGGTGGCGGCGTCACGCATAGTCCCTCCTCTGCACCCGTTGCCACAGGTCCATGGTAGGGCCGGCGCCCGCACGTCCGGCGGTGTCCTCGTCGTTGCGGAAGAAGCATGCGAACGCCATGCGGTTGGTCTCGTAGAAGCTACGATCCCGGGCCCGTTCGATGAGGGGCAGGAACGTTCCGGTATTGAGGTACATGTGGACGCGGCCGTCCAGACGTGCGGAGAAGCATTCTTCGCGAGGGCGGTGCGTGTGCCCGTAGACGATGTACTGGATGGGGCTGTCGTCGGGCAGCTCTTTCGTTTCCGCGGCCGCACCATCCACGAGGGGCGTCTTCTCGCCGACGAACATCCGCCGCAGGTCGCCGAGGGGCTCCAGCAGCCGGATGCTCGCGTCGACGGCATCGAGGCCGGCGACGCGCACCTCGTCCCGTACCTTCTGCAGGTAATCCGTGAGGTCGCCCGAGATGAGGAAGTCGCGCCTGGTCCGGTCCCACAGCCTGGCGAACCCGCTGTCCAACACACCGCCCAGCGCGGTGACGACGGCTTGCTTACACACATCCGTGTACTGGCTCTGCTTCTGCCAGGCGAGCCAGTGGAACGCTTCCGCCATGGGCCGCAGGTTGTGGAGAGCGACCAGACTGTCCAGGAACGGCTTGTCCCGTTCCGGGTCCAGGGCCTGCCGGGTGTAGTGGATGACGCCGGCCATGAGCTCGGCCGTCACGACCTCGCCGATGGCCATGACCCGGTACGCCTTCTCATCGAAGCGGCCGATGTCGGAATGTTCGTTCAACACCTTCCGGTAGAACTGCCAGCCGTGGCAGTTCCCGTCCCACTCGTGGCCGTGCCTGGCACGGACCGCGTAGGCGGCGGACTCATAGACGTTGGCGAAGTCCACCGTCAGAGGCGCAAACGCCGCCTCGATCTGTTGTCTCAGAACGGGGAAGTTGTTCAGTACGCGGTCGTGATTGCCGGGGATGTATGTGAGGTGCGGCCGGAGGCCCGTCCCCGATTCGAGGCCCTTCAGCGTGCCGATGAGCGCCTGGCTGCTGTTTTCGCGAAGGGCATCGGCGAGGATCTCCAGGAACTGCTGCTCGACAGCCGCATCCCGGTTCATGCCCGTCTCCGGGTCGGGCTCGCCGCCCCACGGGCGCCGCTCCGCCGCTACGCCGTTGCGATGCCAGTAGTCGGTGCGGACGATGTCGAAGATGTCCCCTAGCAGCACGATCTCCAGCTCCCGGGCCTTCCTGTCTCGCGCCGATGCGCGGATCTCGTCGCCCAGGCGCCGCAACATGCTCTCGGGCGGGTTCCGGGCGGTGTGACCGTCGGTCAGGTGGAGGTCGCTGAAGATGACGAGCATGGACGTTGTTCCTTGGACGCTGTCTGGCGTGTAACCTACAACGGTCGGGCGCATTTTAGGTAGCAGGGCGTCCGCGCTGCGCGCGGACTTGCAGGTGGCAGGTCCGGGTTGCCGGTTCGGCCTGCTTGCCGGCGGGACTGCTACCTTCTCGGCGTTCAGTTCCGGTGAGGGAGCGTTCGCGGGGGCCGTAGGGTCGCGGGGGCCGTAGGGTCGTCGACGGCGTGCGGGTTCGCGGGCAGCGCGCAGGCTCGCAGTCGGTGCGCAGCGCGACTCCCCTCCCACCGCCGGACCACGACCCAGGTGGCAGTCCCGCCGCGAACGAAACCGAGCCGGCATTTGCCACCTGCTACCTGCTACCTGCAGCCGGTGCGAAGCACCCGCGCCCTAAACCGGAGGTGCGTCATGTCCTCGTCGGTTCCACACTCCCTGGCGGCGGTCATGGCACGTGCGGAAGCGCCGGTCCCCGACTATGCGGGCGCGGGCGTTCCGCTGGCCATTGTCGCGGCGTTGAACCATGCCGGGATCGACGTCGGGTTCATGGAGTTCGTGGCGGCCAGCGGCTGGGCGTTCAGCTTCGCCTACCGCTACGACGACGAATCGCCGGCGTACATGGCGGTGCGCGGCGAACCGAGCGCGGACGGGCCCATGGAGGTGTTCGCGTTCCTGCCGGAGCGCTACGGGCTGGTGTACGACATGGCTCCTACCGCGGACCCGGACCGGCTGTGGTCGTTCGTGCGGCGCCACGTCGACGCAGGCACACCCGTCATGAGCGAGCACATGGACGGCGGGCTGATCGTCGCCTACCGCGTGAAGGACGGTCGTCGTCAGGTCTTCTTCGACGGCACCGTGACCCCTGGTTGGATCGACATCAACGGTCTCCAGCCTCATGCGGTCTACGTGTTCACCGGGGAGCCGGAGCCGCGAGCTGAGATCACGCGCGAGGCGCTGCGTCGCGCCGTCGCGAAGGGCCGCCCTCACGACTGGCACGGCACGCCCCAGGGCCTCGCGGCTCTCCGCCAGTATCTCGCCGACGTTCAGGACCCCGCGAAAGACTTCGTCGCCTGCCCCGCGTGGCTGGGCTGGGCCGCGTTCGAGCGTTTGATGGCCCGGCGCTGTGCCGAGGTCTGGCTGCGTCAGGTCGCCGACGGTCTGACGGGGGAGGCCAAACGACGCGTGGCAGCGGCCGCCGACCGGTATGGTGAGGCGTTCGCCCACTACGACCGGTACCGTGCGGCGATCCTCGGCAGCGAGCCGCACCGTGGCGATTCGCACCGGCACCCCCCGGCGGGCCACGTCGCCCAAGCAGCGCCACACCTTGAACGTGGCATCGCCGCGGAGGAGGCAGGCCTGGATGTGCTGGCGGAGGAGGAAGGGCTGGACCGGCTGACGGAGGCGGAAGAACAGGACGGGCCGTCGGAAGCCAAAGAGTAGCCCGGCGGAATCGGGGGCCCGGACCACAACGACGGCAGCAGTCCCGCCGGCGACCCGGACGAACCGGCAACCCCGCCCTGCTACCTGCCACCGGCTACCTGCTACCTGCTACCTGCTACCTGCTACCTGCTACCTGCTACCTGCTACCTGCTACCTCCGTACAGTTCCGTCGACAGATACTTCAACCCCGAGTCGCACGCCAGCGTGACGACCGTATGCCCGGGGCCGAGGCGCTCCGCCTCGCGCAGCGCGGCGACGATGTTGGCGCCCGTCGACGTGCCGGCGAACAGGGCTTCCTCCCGGGCGAGGCGGCGGCACATGGCCTCGGCGTCGTCGGTAGACACGAGCTCGATGGCGTCGACGATCTCCGGCTCCCACAGCGGCGGCACGAAGCCCGGACCGACGCCCTCGATGCGGTGGGCGCCCGGGCTGCCGCCGGACAGGACCGGCGACTCGGCCGGCTCCACGGCCACGACGCGCACGCCAGGCAGACGCGTGCGCAGCACACGAGCCACGCCGCTGAGGCAATGGGCGGTGCCCACGGCCTGGACGAAGGCGTCGATGTGTCCGTCGCACTCCTCCCAGATCTCGCCGCCCAGCGGCACGTAGCCCTCGATGGCGTCGGTGTTGTTGAACTGGTCGGCATAGAAAGCGTCCGGTTCCTCGCTCAGCTCGGCGGCTTTCGCCATCATGGCCTCGATCAGCTCCTTCGTGATGCGGCCGCCGTCGCTCGGCACCTCGACCACCGTCGCGCCCAGGGCGCGCATGTGCCTGCGCTTCTCCAGGCTGAACGCGTCGGAGGTGACCAGCGTCGCACCGAAGCTGCGGGCGGCGCACACGAGGGCGAGGGATGTGCCGGTGCTGCCGCCGGTGTACTCGACGAGCGTGCCGTCCCGGCGAAGCCGGCCCGCTGCGGCGGCCCGATCCACCACGGCGAGGGCCATGCGGTCCTTCATGCTGCCCGTCGGGTTGTGGCTCTCCAGCTTCACCAGCACCCGGGCCGAGTCCGGCGGCACGACGCGACTCAGGTCGATGAGAGGCGTGTGGCCGATGGCGCCGAGGACAGACTTGTCTGGTCCGGGCATCGTTGTCGCTCCTGGAGGTGTGGACGCGTGCCGAGATGGAAGTTGCGCGGTTCAGGTCGCGGGGCGCCGGTTCAGGTGGCAGGGCGCCCGCGCTTCGCGCGGGCTGCAGGTGGCAGGTCCGGGCTCCGGCTCCGCTTCGTTCGCGGCGGGCCTGCAGCCTTCCCGGGGTTCTGCCAGCGGTACGCCACGTTCCGGGCGTCCGGCCCAGCGTGAATCATGGTCGGGCTCGCCGGCCCACGACGACGGTAGCAGTCCCGCCGCGAACCAGGAAGAACCGGCAACTTCGACCTGCTCGCTGCAGCCCACGCGCAGCGCGGGCGCCCTGCTACCCGGGTAAAATTCCTCCCGTGCGTCGCCGAAGCAAGAAAGACTCAGGCGCCGCCGAAGGTCCGCCCTACGTAGATGCCCCGCGTGCCCCACGCCTCCGGCTCACGACGCACGACCAGGCCGGCAGCGTCGAAGGCTGCCTCCATTTGCGCTTGCGTGAACAGGCCCAGCTCGTGCACTTCCGAGCGACGCTCCAGGCCGCTCGCCGTGCCGATGATGTACTCGAACTCCAGGCGCGACACGGCGCCGTCCACGACGGTGCGGGACACCCGACACACCGTCAGGCCGTCCGCCTCGCCCACGATCGCCATGACGCGGCCGTGGGTGAGCCGGCCCGGCTCGAACCACGGGTCCACCAGCAGCACGCCGTCTTCACCCAGGTGGTTGCGCATGCGGAGGATCGCGGCGCGCAGCGCCGGCTCCGTGCGGACGTAGCCGATGGCGGAGAACAGGCACGTCACGACGTCGTAGCGGCCCGGAAGGTCCAGTGTGGCCACGTCGGCCACGACGAAGGCGCCCTCGGGGCACTTCTCCCGGGCGATCTCCACGAACGCGGGCTCCACGTCCACCCCGTCCACCGCGTAGCCCCGGTCGATCAGGCAGCGCGCGTGCGCGCCCGTGCCGCAACCGACGTCCAGCACCGACCGCGCTCCGGGCCGGGCGTCGTCGATGAGCTTCTCCAGGTAATCCGTCTCCGTGGCGTAATCCTTCCGGCCGGCGTACAGCAGGTCGTAGAACTCCGCCGCCTGTGCGTAGTCGCCCACGACGAGCCTCCGTGTCCCGGATTCGGGTTCGAGTTCGTATCCAAATTCGACGTCAGGTCGGGGCGTTCCACAAGGCCGGGGAACCCGGCCCGGCCGCACCGGGCCCGACCGGGCCTCATTCCATGCGCATGACGTCCATGGGACTGACGCGCGCGGCGCGCAGGGCGGGCAGCAGAGAGCCCAGCAGGGTAATGGCGACGGCGAGGCCGACGGCGGTGGCGAGCGTGGCGGGGTCGCCGGGTTTGACGCCGGCCAGGAGCGCGCGCATGGCGCGGCCGGCGAAGACGGCGATGAGGATGCCGGGCACGGCGCCGGCGGCGGCGAGCACCAGTCCGTCCTTCAGGACCATGCGGGCGATGGCGGGCCGGCGGGCGCCCAGCGCCATGCGCACGCCGATCTCGCGGGCACGCAGGGAAACGGTGAAGGCGAGGAGCCCGTGGATGCCGACGCCGGCGAGAAGGAGTGCGAGCAGGGCGAGGGCGCCGAGCACGTCGAGTTGGGCGCGGCGCGACCCGGTCTCGCCGGCCACGATGGCGGCCATGGTGCGGACGTCGGAGACCGGCTGGTCGGGGTCCGCGGCCCGGACGATGCGCCGTACGGCCGGCAGCAGGGCGGCGGGCGTCGTGGTGGAGTGGATGACGAGGTCCTTCGGTATGTAGAAGATGAGGGAGCTGTCGGGCACCTGCCGGTCGGACAGATAGACCTGCGGCTCGCTGGGCCGGTCCAGCCCGCGCACGCGCACGTCGCCGACGACGCCCACGACGGTACGGTCGGAGAAGGCGAACTGGAAGTGCTTGCCGATGGGGTCGTCGTCCGGCCCGTAGCGCCGGGCGAACGACTCGCTGACCACAGCGACGAACGGCTGGTCGAGCCTGTCCGACTCCCGGATGTCACGGCCGCGCCGTAGCGGGATGCCGAGGGTGGCGAAGTACTGCGGCGTGACGAAGCGCAGGCTGGCCGAGTTGGCGCGGTCGCGCACCACTTCCCTGCCCTGGATGACTACCGGCCAGATGCCGCCCTTCATGGCCAGCGGCAGCCCGGTGGTGTACGCGGCGCCCGTCACGCCGGGCACGGCACGCACGCCGTCGAGCACCTGCCGGTAGAACTGCACGCGTCGTTCGGTGACTGCGTAGCGGTTCCACGGCAGCGCCGTGCGCAGGGTCAGCACGTGCGCGTCGCGGAAGCCCGGGTTCACCGCCTCCAGCCGCCACATGGCCCGCACCAGCAGGCCGGCCGAGACCAGCAGGACGACGGACGCCGCCACTTCGACGCCCACCAGCGCGGTCCGCAGACGGCGACGACGCAGGCCGCCGCGGCCACCGTCGCGCAGGGCGGCCAGGCCGTTCCGGCCGCCGGCCCGCAGCGCCGGCAGCACGCCGAAGCCCAGACCCGTGACGGCGGTGAACAGGCCGGCCAGTGCCAGCACCCGCAGGTCCAGTGTCGGACGCGCCGCGATAGGCAGGTCGGCGGGCACCAGGCGCGCGAGGAGCGGCACCGCCCCCGCCGCCACGGCGATGCCCGCCACACCGCCCAGTGCGGCCAGCACGACGCTCTCGGTGATCATCTGCCGCACCAACCGCTCGCGGCCGGCACCCAGCGCGGCGCGCACCGCGATCTCCCGCTCCCGGGCCGCGGCCCGCGCCAGCAGCAGGTTGGCCAGGTTGGCGCACGCCAGCAGCAGGATGCACAGCGCCGCACCGCACAACGCAAGCAGCAGCACCCGGGCGTGGGCCGACAGGTCCTCCCGCAGCGTGTAGACGTTGGCGCCCGTGCGCGCGTTCTCCCGGGGATGGTCGTGCTCCAGCTGCGTCGCGGCCCGCTGCACGTCCGCCCGCGCCTGCGCCACGGACACCCCGTCCTTCAACCGGCCCACCGCGTGCAGGTAGTTGTTGGCGCGATCCAGGAAATCGTCGCCCTCGAGCTGCAGCGACGTCCAGGCCTGTACGTCCCGCGTCGGGAAATGGAAGTCCGCCGGCATCACGCCGATGACCTGGTACGGCACACCCTCCAGGTCCACCGCCCGCCCCAGGATGCCCGGGTCGCCGCCGAACGCGGACTGCCACAGACCGTAACTGAGCACGACGGAGCGGGCGTCGCCTTCGTCGTGCACGACGGAGCCCGCGCCGCCTTCGTCGCTCACGACCACGCCGGGACTGCCCTCCCTACCGTCACCTCCCCGAGCCGGTGTGAACACCCGCCCCAGCAGCGGCGGCACGCCCAGCAGCTGCAGCACCTCCGACGACACCAGCGACCGGTCGATGCGTTGCGGCGGCCCGGCACCCACCAGGTTCACCGGCCTGTCGGTGAACACGCCCAGCGCCTGGAACGACGACGTCATCGCCTTCAGGTCCCGGTAGTTCGCCGGCGACAGCTCCATGTGTGTGTAGCCCGGCGTCTGCTCCCAGACACGGACCAGACGGCCCGGACGCACGAACGGCAGAGGTCGCACAAGCACGAAGTCCGCCATCGAAAACGCCGCCGTATTCGCCCCAACCCCCAGCGCCGTCACCAGGATCGCCGTCACCGCGAAACCCCGGGCGTGCAACAGCGTGCGCATCGTATAACGCAGGTCCTGACGCAGGATCTCCCAGTGAACCGCCGGCGCGTTCACGGCCACGTCCGCCACCGCGGACGCGAGGACCCCGGCCGCGCCCAGCCAACCCGCCACACGCCGCAGGCCGGCCCCGGCCGGCTGGTTCGTGGCGCTTCCCGAGCCGGGCGTGCCCTCCGGGCCGCGGGCCTCGCGCAGGCGCGCCGTGAACACGGCGCACATGTCGTCGCCGTAGTCCCGCCGGAACGACGCCGGATACAGGCGCAGAAGCGCCCGGTACAGCCGGATCACGTGGCCTCGGGGACCAGACCACTGGCCCGCGCCAGCCGCACCAGCTGCGCCAGCCGCACCGCCTCCGCCCGAGCCACCGCCCGGCCGAACGGCGTGATGCGGTAGTACCGGCGCCGTGGGTCGTCCAGCGCCGCCACCGGTCGCTCGTCCGTCTCCACGACGAGCCCCTGCTCCAGCATCCGCTGGATGCTCCGGTACAACGTGCCGGCGCTCAACCGCAGCTCGCCGCCCGTGGCTGCCTCCACGTCCTGGATGATGCCGTAGCCGTGCCGGTCGTTCTCCGCCAGCGCCACCAGGATGTGGAACGTGGCCCGCGGCAGGGGGAGCAGGTCGTGGGATGCTTCGTCATGAGTTGTCATACCGCCAATATATAGCCACTATGGATATATTGGCAATGGCTATAGGTGACCGACGCTCGACGACCGTCGTATTCGAACTCGAACTCAGAAGCGAGGGTTGACGTCCACATGTGGCAACCACATATATGTGGGATCCCAACATATGGAGACGCCACCATGCTCAACCGCGAGCTGAAAAAGGGGACGACGCCGCTCTTGATCCTGGCCCTGCTGGAGCACGGGCCACGGCACGGGTACGAGCTGAGCAAGCAGATCGAGGCGAGGTCGGGGGGCGTGGTGCGGATCCACGCGGCGTCGCTGTATCCGCTGCTGTACCGGCTGGAGAAGCGAGGGCCAGAACCCGCCCATACCGCTCTTCGCCCCGCCGCCCTCCGGCACCGGCTCGGCCTGGTGGCTCCGGCGCAGGTCCGACAGTAGCCGCGACTGGCGGACGCGGGCCTGTCGCCGGCGGACGAGGCGTCGGTGGTGGACGAGCTGGCGGACCACCTGGCGGACCGGTACGCGGAGCTGCGGGCGCGGGGCGCGGCGGACGACGAGGCGCGGGCGACGGCGCTGGAGGAGCTGGAAGACGGGCGGGAGCTGTCGCGGCTACTGTCGGACCTGCGCCGGAGCCACCAGGCCGAGCCGGTGCCGGAGGGCGGCGGGGCGAAGAGCGGTATGGGCGGGTTCTGGAGCGACGTGCGCTTCGGGCTGCGGATGCTGCGGCGCAACCCGTCGTTCACGGTGATGGCAGTGCTGGTGCTGGCGCTGGGGATCGGGGCGAACACGGCGATCTTCTCGGCGGTGAACGCGGTGATCCTGCGGCCGCTGCCGTTCCGGGACTCGGGCCGTCTGTACATGCTGACGGAGTCGAACCCGGAGAAGGGCTGGGTCGACAACATCGTGGCGCCGGCCAACATGCTGGACTGGAAGGAACGCGTGAAGGCGTTCCAGGACGTCGGCGCGTACGAAACGTTCCCGGCCCGGGCGACGCTGACGGGCGACGGCTCGCCGCAGGTGCTCACGTTCGCGGGTGTGACGGGCAACTTTTTCAACGTGCTGGGCGTGGATCCGGTTGCAGGCCGGGCGCTGCGGCCGGAGGAGACGTGGGACCAGGCGGCCCGGGTCGTCGTGCTGAGCCATGCGGCGTGGCAGAACCGGTTCGGCGGGGATCCCGGCGTCGTCGGACGGATGCTCACGCTGGACGGGCGCGGCTACCGGGTGGTAGGCGTGATGCCGGCGGGCCTGTCCTACCCGTTCCAGGGTATGGACGGCTGGGTGCCGACGCGCTGGGACCCGGCGAACCGGACGCAGACGTGGTTCCGTCGTGCGCACTGGCTGCGGGCCATCGCGCGGCTGCGGCCGGGTGTGACGCCGGCGGCGGCCAACGCCGAGCTGCAGGCGGTGGTGAAGCAGCTCCAGAAGGAGTACCCGGAGACAAACCGGGTCATGGGCGCGAACATGACGCCGCTGCACCGGTTCCTGGTGGGCGACACGCGCACGCCGCTTCTGGTGCTGCTGGCGGCCGTGGGACTGCTGCTGCTCATCGCGTGCGCCAACGTGGGCAACCTTCTGCTGGTACGCGCGTCCGGCCGGCGTCGTGAGCTGGCGGTGCGCGGCGCGCTGGGCGCCGGCCGGCCGCGGCTGGTGCGGCAACTGCTGACGGAGAGCCTGCTGCTTTCGACCTTCGGCGGCGCGGCCGGGCTGGCGGTCGGCTGGGCGGGCACGCGGGTACTGGAACGACTCCAGCCGGAGGGTCTGCTACGCGTGTCACACTTCGCTCTGGACCCGACCGTCGTGGGGTACGTCGTGGCGATCACGGTGGCGAGCGGGCTGTTGTTCGGCGTGGCGCCCGCGTTCTGGACGGGCCGCATGGTGCCAGGCACGGCGCTGCGGGAAGGTGGCCGGACGGGAGCGCCGGGCCGCGGCGCGCGGCGCACGGCGAGCGGGCTGGTGGTGGGCGAGGTGGCGTTGGCGCTGCTGCTGGTGGTGGGCGCAGGGTTGCTGGTGCGCAGCTTCTGGCAGCTCCAACGGGTGGATGTGGGGTTCCGGCCGAATGGTGTGCTGGCCGTATGGCTGGACCTGCCGGATGCGCGCTACGACACCGGCGACAAGCTCGACGTCTTCTACGATGAGCTGGTCCGGCGGGTCCGCGCGCTGCCGGGTGTAACGAGCGCGGCGGCGATCAGCGTGGTGCCGCTGGACCGATCCCACGGCTGGTGGACGAGCGACTTCTCCGTGGAAGGCCGCCCGCGCGACGCCTACGGCACCGAGGTGGCGCACCGGGAAGTCACGCCCGGCTATTTCCGGACGATGGGCGTGCCGTTGCTGCGTGGGCGGACATTCACTGCGACGGACCGGGCCGGCGCCGCCCCGGTCATCGTGGTCAACGAGGCACTGGCGCAGCAGTACTTCCGGGGCCAGGACCCGTTGGGTCAACGCATCACGTTCGACAAGGAGCCGGACTCCACGTCCGTGTGGCGTACCATCGTGGGCGTCGTGGGCAACGACCATCAGAACGGCGTCGCCCAACCCACACAGATCGAGATCTTCCAGCCGTTCCCCCAGCACCCACGCAACGGCATGATGCTGGTGGCGCGGACGCCGGCCGACCCGGCAGCGCTGACGCCCGCCATCCGCCGGGTCGTCAAGGACATGGATCCCCTGTTACCGCTGCTCAGTGTGCGCACCATGGCCGACGTGCACACTACCGCCCTGGCCCGACCCCGCTTCCTGATGACACTGCTGTTGCTGTTCGCCGGGATCGCCCTCACCCTCGCCGTGGTCGGCGTCTACGGCGTCACCGCCCAGATGACGCGACGGCGGACCCAGGAGATCGGCGTGCGCATCGCCCTCGGCGCCAGGACGGGCGACGTGGTGGGACTCGTGCTGCTCCGGGGCGCCACCCTCATGGGCGCAGGCCTGGCCATCGGCATCGCGGCTGCTTTGCTGGCGACGCGCGCCATGCGTGCCCTCCTGTTCGACATCGCGCCCACCGATGCCGTCACGTTCGCCGCCGTCGCCGCGATCCTGGCGGCCGCCGGGCTGCTGGCATCGTGGCTGCCGGCACGGCGGGCCGGGCGGGTCGATCCGGTGGAAGCGCTCAAGGCCGAATAGCGGCGGAGCGCTTGCTTCCGTCAGGTAGCAGGGCGCCCGCGCTGCGCGCGGGCTTGCAGGTGGCAGGTCTGCGTTGCCAGCTCCTCGTGGGCCGCGGGGGGACTGCCGGCTTCGTCGTGGTCCACGAGGCACGCACTCACGCCATCCGCACCAGCCGCTCCCACCAGCGCCACAACGGGGCCCGGGCGTCCGAGATGTCGGGGGCGTCCGCCCCTGGAGTCGAATTCGAACTCGAACTCGCCGGCCAGCGCGCATCCACCGCCTCGAAGTGCCTTACGTCCTCGTCCCGGTCCACCAGGAACCGATCGTCCTCGGGGAAGAACACGGCTCGGTCCGGTCGCGCGCCCGCGAACGCCCGAACCGAATCCATCGACTCCCAGAAGCTCACTACCTGGAGCTCCAGGTGGCCGTCTTTCCTCGGCCGCAGCAGCATCATGGAGCCCAGGTTGCCCGGCGTGTCCCGGAACGCTTGAATCCCGGTCCGCCGCACATAGTCGACATACGTGTCTGCGTCCTCCGCGCGCACCGCCCCACGCCATGTCCGCACCAGCATGTGCCCCTCCAGTGAGTAACCAGTGAAAATCATTTTACAAGTTAAACAACGATATACCGGAGGGCGTAACTTGTCAATGGATTTTTACTGGTTATGTTGTCGGTGGGGAGTGTGGAGCGGGAAACGTGGAGCGGTGAGCGTGACGGCCGGCTGGCGGCTGCGCGAGCGAGCCCGGGAGGATGGAGGCATGCGGACCGAGTGGGCGTGCATCGAGTTGACGAGGACGCGCGGGTGGGAAGCGCGGGACGATCCGGAAGAGAAGCTACCGGACTACGAGACGCTGGTAGCGTGGGCGGCGGCGCGCTCGCTGGTGGATCCGGATGCTGCGTCGCGGCTGCGGAAGCGGGCCGGGTCGTCTCCGAGCGCTGCGTCGGCGGCGTTGCGTCGTGCCCACGCGCTACGTGCCCTGCTGTACCGGGTTCTGACGACGACGGCGTCGGGTACTGCACCGTCGTCGTCGGACCTGGCGTCGTTGAACGCGGCGCTGGCGGACGCGGGTTCGCGGCGGGTGCTGGCGGCGGCGGGCGAGAGGGTGACGTGGAGCTGGTCGGACGACGACGCGCTGGACCGGCCGTTGTGGCCGGTCGTCTGGTCGGCGGGCGAGCTGCTGACGTCGCCGGAGCGGGACCGGCTGAAGCTGTGCGACGCCGACGACTGCGGCTGGCTGTTCGTGGACGGCAGCCGGAACCGCAGCCGCCGGTGGTGCGACATGTCGGACTGCGGCAATCGCGCGAAGGCGCGTCGGTTCCGGCAGAAGCACGGCGCGTAGCGGGCACCCGCGACGGCAGGTGGCAGGGCGCCCGCGCTACGCGCGGGCTTGGAGGCGGCCGGGTGCTTCGCACCGGCCGCAGGTAGCAGGTCGGAGTAGCTCGCTCAGCTTCCTTCGCGGGGGGACTGCTGGCTTTGCGGGGGTCTTCGGGGTAAGCGAAGTGGCCGGCGGATACGCGGGTCTCCCCGCGGTGGGCGGCTTCGCCGCCCGGCAGTCGGCCCGGCACCGGACCACGACGCAGGCAGCAGTCCCCCCGCGAACCAGGACGAGCCGGCAAGCCCGGCCTGCTACCTGCAGCCGGTGCGAAGCACTGGCGCCCTGCTACTTGCAGCCGCGAGCGCCCTCGAGCGCAATAAACGGTGAGGCGATCCAAAGCCGCCGCGGCCGGAACGGCCGCGGCGGCGCGCTGACGTCAGGGCAGCATGATGCGGAGGCCTGTGAAGATCTCGCGCTCGGGCCCCGGCTGGTAGGAGTTGCCGTCGGGGTCGGGCTCGGTGAACGCGATATACTTGGTGCCCGTCAGGTTGCGGCCCTGGACGGACAGCTGGCAGTCCAGGCCGGCGATAGGCACCCGCCACGAAGCTTCGGCGTTCCAGAGAATGTAGCCGTTGACGGAGGTGGCGTTGCTGGCGTCGACATACCAGCGGCTGTAGCCGTCGGTGCCGGTGCCGACAGTGAGGCCATGCGCCAGGTCGACGGTCAGCTCGGTCATGAGCTGGTGCTCGGGGCTGTTGGGCAGCCAGTTGCCCGTGATGTCGCCGTAGGAGCTGACGGACGGGCGATAAACGAAATGGGACCAGGTGTAGGCAGCCTCGAGGCGCACGGGGTCCACCGGGTTCCAGTTGGCGTACAGCTCCGCGCCGAAGCGCCGGCTGTTGCCGCCGTTGCGGTAGAAGGTCTCGAGAGGGCGCGTGGCGACGCGGTAGCGGTCGAAGTCGCCGCGGGTTTCGAGGTGGAACAGGGCGACGTCGTAATAAAACCGGTTGCCCAGCATGCCGCGCGAGCCGATCTCCTCGCCGTGCGACGTTGCCGGGCTCAGAGAGGTGTTGAAGCCGCCCTGGGCCGCCGGGTTGCTGTCCAGCTCCTCGGTGGCCGGCGGCAGGAAGCCCTGGCCCCAGTTGGCGTAGATGCTGAACGCGGCCGTCGGGCTGTAGGACACGCCGACGCGCGCGGTGGCGTGGTCGAAGTTGGCGTCGCCCGACAGGTCCACGCCGCCCGCCAGCAGGTGGTCCGTGAGTTTGTTGGTGATGCGGTCGTAGCGGACGTTCACCATGCCGCCCCAGCCGCGGCCGAAGTCCATCCGGTCCAGCAGGAAGACGCCCAGCCCGCTCTGCTGGATGGTCTCATCCGACAGCAGCTCGGGCCCCTCGACGGCCATGCCCAGGTTCGGGTGGCGGTACTCGTCGATGGTCTGCCACTGGACGTCCGTGCCGCCGCTGAGCGTGTGCGTGACGGCGCCCGTCGCTACCTGATGCGTCAGCTGCAGCGTCGCACCCGGCGCCACCAGCGAGCGATGCTGCACCGACGACGGCACCGGCTCCTTGTAGCGCGTGCTGTGCAGGTACGCGTTGAAATCCAGGTTCGTCGCGTCGCCCATGGCGTACCGGCCCGTGAAGCCGCCGGTGAAGCGTTGCGTGCGCTGGTACTCGTTGAACGTTATGGCGTCGGGGTTGGCCTGACGACGATCCTGGGCCAACCACGTCAGGTTCAGGCCTTCGGCGTTGTCGTTGAAGAAGCCCGTCCAGGCCACGATGGGCTTGATCTCCAGCCGGTCCGACGCGTGCACGTCCGCCTTCGCGTACAGGTTCGTGCCCGCGAACTTCGTATGGACCCGGTAGCCGTCGCCCATGGTGCGGCTCAGCGACACCTGGTAGCCGACATCGCCCACCTTGCCCGAGCTGCGGGCGTTCGTCTTCCAGAACCCGTTGGACCCCGTCCGCCCGTCCACCACCATGGACGGACCCGTGCCCGCGGGCATCGTGATGATGTTCAGCACGCCCGCCGTCGAGCCGCCGCCGTACAGTGACGCGCCCGGCCCACGCAGCACCTCGATGCGATCCACGTTCGACCAGTCCACGTCGTACAGGTCCGGCGCGAAGCCCGTCGGGTCGTTCAGCGGGATGCCGTCCTGGAGTACCTTGATGCCTCGCAGGCCGTGCTCCGACAGGATGCCCTGTCCACGGATCGACATGTGCACCCGCTCGCCGTCCGCCTGGTTGTCCACTTTCACGCCCGGCACCATGCGCACCGCCTCATCCACCGCCACCGCGCGCGGCATCTCCCGCATGTCCTGGCGGCTCACCACGCTCGTCGCCGCCGGGTTCTCCCGCAGCGGGATGCTCGTGCGCGACACCGTCACCACGATGCGCATCAGGTTATAGAATCGCAGCGTGTCCTGCGGAGGCTGTTGGGGCTGTTGTTCGGATCGGTAGGCTGCGGCCTCGCCGGCCGGTGTCACCGGCGTGTCGGCCTGAAACGGTCGGGCAACCACCGGATTCAAGAGGCAGCAGCAAAGGAGAAACGTGTACATCGCCGGACCTCTGGTTCTGTCCATGCAAACGGCGTCAGCGCCGCGATTGCGGTACGATAGCACGTGGGTGGCCGTTGTGCATCTGCTATTGGTTATCGATGGACGTCCGATAAGGGGCGCCATCGCGACTGCATCAGGTGGCAGGGCGTAGTCGCGGCTGCGCGGCGACTACTTGCAGGGCGCCCGCGCTGCGCGCGGGCTTGCAGGTCGGAGTGGCCGGCTCATCCTGGTTCGCGGAGGGACTGCTGCCTCCGCGGCGTTCGTTCCCGGCGGGGGCGGCGTTCGTCGTGGTGGGCGCCGTTCGTCGTGGTGGGCGCCGTTGGTCGTGGCGGGCGCCGTTCGTCGTGGTGGGCGGGGTTCGTCGTTGGGGGGCGCGCCCCCGGCGGCGCACCAGGTCCATGTGGCCCGCAAGGTCCGCGGGCCGGCCACGTCCGCGTAACCGCGGGGCCGGGCCGGAGGCACACGCGTGGTCCACGCCGCATCCGCCCACCGGTCACCACCCCGACCACGACGAAGCCAGCAGTCCCCCCGCAAACGAAGCCGAGGGGGCCACCCGGTCCTGCTACCTGCAGCCGGTGCGCAGCGCCGGCGCCCCGCTACCTTCAGCACCGGCGCCCTCTACTCGAGGCCCTCCTCCACGATGACCTCTTCGCGCACCGTCTCGGCCAGCGGCTCGGCTTCCAGGAGCCGGTCCTCGACGACGCGCCGGATCCAGGTGCCGCGCAGGAACCACGTGATGGCGGCGGCGGCGGCGAGCACGTTGGAGAGCGGGAAGGCCCACCAGATGCCGTCGGCGCCCAGGCCGAGGGGTCCCGACAGGATCCATGCGGCGGGCAGGCGCAGGACCCAGAAGGCGAGGATGGACAGGGACATGGAGGCGATGGTGTTGCCGGCGCCGGCCAGCGCGCCGCCCATGACGACCTGGATGCCGATGAAGCCGAAGGTGAGGGCCATGATGCGCAGGAAGCGCGAGCCGCCGGTGATGACGGCGGGCGCATCCGGCACGAACGCGCGCACGACGGGCGCGGCGAACAGGAAGAAGAGCACGCCGGCGATCGTAAGGGCGGTAAACGACGCGGCCATGCCGATGCGCGCGGCGGCTTCGGCGCGGTGGTTGGCGCGGGCGCCCACGTTCTGGCCGACGACGGTGGCCGTGGCCATGCCCAGCCCCATGGCGGGGATGAGCACGAAGCTGAAGATGCGCGACACGATGCCGTAGGAAGCAATCGTCGTCGTGCCGAACCGGGCGACCAGCACCATGAGCACGGCGATGCCTAGGGCGCGCATGGACTGGTCCAGGGACGACGGCACGCCCAGCCGGACGATCCGCTTGATGAGCGCCGGGTCGGGCTTGAGGTGGCGGAGCCGCAGGTGCAGGCCGTAGCGGCCGCTGAACAGCAGCCAGAGTCCGACGACGCCGGCGAGGCCCTGGGCGAGGATGGTGGCCCAGGCGGCGCCGGCCACGCCCAGCCGCGGGAACGGCCCGATGCCCATGATGAGCAGTGGGTCGAGCCCGGTGTTGAGCGCGACGGTGCACGCCACCACGATCATGGGCGTGCGCACGTCGCCGACGCCGCGCAGCAGGGACTGGAACACGAAGTAGACGAAGACGGCGATCATCCCCAGGAACGAGATCTCCAGGTACGTCGTCGCCATGCCCCCCACGCGCGCCGTGGGCCCGAACAGCGAGATAATGGGCCCGGACAGCAGCGTTCCGGCCACAGTGAGGACGGCGGAGATCACGACGACGACGAGCAGCGTCTGGCCCGCCGCGTGATCCACGCCATCGCCGCCCGCACCGAAGTACTGCGCAACCAGGATCGCGCCCGCCACCGTCATGCCGACGCCCAGCGAGATGAGCAGGAACAGCACCGGGAACGACAGCGACACCGCGGCGACCGCGGCGGCCCCCAGCCGCCCCACCCAGAACGTGTCGATGAGCTGATAGAGCGTCTGCAGCACGTTCGTCGCCACGATGGGGATAGCCAGGGCGACCAGAGCTCCCAGGATCGGGCCCTTTGTCGTGTCGCGGGTGCCTCTTCCCCGCCCGCGCATGGCCGGCGGGCGGGCGCCCATGGTCGGCTCGGCGGGGCGATGCTCCGGCATTACCTACACTTCCCTTCCACCCCGACGGGGAGACGGGCCGACAGGGAGACGGGGAGCGCACCTCCTCTCCCATTCTCCCCGTCGCCCCGGCGGGGCGGCGGAAGGGCGGGCCGGGTCGCCCCCTCGGGGTGGGGAGGCAGCGGGGCGGTCACCGGTATCCCGCGGCCTGGAGAGTGAAAAGCTCTGCATACAGCCCGTGGCGAGCCAGCAGTTCTTCGTGGCTGCCGTCCTCCAGCACCGTCCCGTCCCCCAGCACCAGAATCCGGTCGGCCATGCGCACCGTCGAGAAGCGGTGGCTGATCAAAACCGCCATCCGTCCGGCGGTCAGCTCGCTGAATCGCTGGAAGACTTCGTACTCGGCCCGGGCGTCGAGGGCGGCGGTGGGCTCGTCGAGGATGAGCACTTGTGCGTCGCGCATGTAGGCGCGGGCCAGGGCGATCTTCTGCCACTCGCCGCCGGACAGGTTGGCGCCGCCGTCGAAGCGGCGGCCCAGCATGTGGTCGTAGCCGCGCTCCAGCTTCGACACGACGTCGTCGGCGAGGGCTTTGCGGGCCGCGGCGGTAACGCGCTCGTTGTCGTGCACGGCGTCGATCCGGCCCACGGCGATGTTCTCCCGGGCGGCCATGTCGTAGCGGACGAAGTCCTGGAAGATGACGCCGATGGCGTGGCGTAGGGCGTCGACGTCGTAGTCCCGCAGGTCGACGCCGTCCAGGGTGATGCGGCCCTCGGTCGGGTCATAGAGGCGGGCCAGCAGCTTGACCAGCGTCGTCTTGCCGGCGCCGTTCTCGCCCACCAGCGCCAGGCGCTCGCCGGGGTTCAGCGTGAACGAGACATGGCGCAGCGCCCAGCGGTCGGTGCCGGGGTAGGTGAATCCGACGTCGTCGAACACGAAGCCTTCCCGGATCGGCTGCGGCACGCTTCCCGGATCGGCTGCGGCACGGGCCGGGCATCGGGCTCCGACGCCACGCGCGGCTTCATGTCCAGGAACGTGAACAGGTCGCGGATGAACAGGCTCTGCACGAAGACGTCGGCGGAGCGCAGCAGGATGTTCTGGATCAGGGTACGGCTGCGCTGGAACGACCCGGCCAGGAAGGTCAGTGAGCCGACAGTGATCATGCCCAGCACGGTCTGCCAGATGATGTAGCCGTAGGCGCCGTAGTACACGACGGTGCTCACGGCGACGAGGGCGGCGCCCACGCCCGCGCGCCGCACGGCCAGGTTCCGGTTGGCGCGGTAGTAGTCGTCGGCCAGCTCGGCGTAGCGGCGGATGAAATGGTCCGACAGGTCGAACAGCTTGACTTCCTTGGCCGTGGCATCGCTGGACGCCACGTAGCGCAGGTAGTCCAGCTCGCGGCGCTCGGGCGTCCAGCGGAAGAGCAATGAGTACGACAGGCCGGCGTAGTGCGTCTCTCCCAGGAAGCTGGGCAGCACGGCCAGGGCGAGGAGCAGGAGCAGCCACGGGTTGAACGCCAGCAGCGCGGCCATCAGGGAGGCGAGCGTCAGGGCGTTCTGGCCCATGGACAGCAGCATGGAGATCAGGGCCAGCCGGCCCACGGTCTGGCGCCGCGCCCGCTCCAGGTGGTCGTAGAACTCCGGGTCCTCGAAGTGTTCCAGGTCCAGCGTGGCGGCGTGCTCCATGAGCCGCACGCTCATGCGGTTGGAGAACAGGTCGCCCAGCAGGCTTTCCAGCAGCGCCGACGCACGCTGCATGGCGTCCATCACCAGCGCGATGCCCGCTTCCAGGGCCACCAGCAGGAACAGCCGCCGCCAGTCGTACGGCGGGTGGCCGATGCCCGCCACGACGCCGTCGATGATCAGCTTGCCCACCCACAGCATGGCCACCGGCCCGAACGACTGTGCCACCCGCAGCACCAGGATGCCCGCCACCGCGGACGGCTTCGTGTCCCATACCAGCTTCAGGAACGGCGGCAGCAGGCGCAGGGCGCGGATGCGTTCACGGAGCGGCGGCCGCTCCTCGGCGGTGCGGTACGGGCGATGGTATCGTGACATGGGCTAAGTGCAACCCCGGGAGGTCGGCCGGAGTTCCCGGGTCCCCGAGTGCGCTCATCAAGGGCGCCCGCGCTGCGCGCGGGCTGCAGGTAGCAGGTAGCAGGTAGCAGCGCCGTGTTCGCGCGGTGCGGCTTGTTTCCGGCCAGGCGCACAACCTTCGCGGCGTGAGCTTCTTTGTTTCGCGGAGCGAGTTGGTTCCGGGCGTACGTTCGGCGTTTGGAGGTAAGCCGGCTCCGTTCGCGGCACCGGGGAGGGCCGGCGACCGCGGGGAACCGCGCGAACGAGACGGACGCGGCGAGGAGCGCACGCCGGTGAGGCCGGCGCTCAACCGGCAACGTGCGTCCCCGACCACCGCTGAGCTGCTACCTGCTACCTGCTACCTACTACCTGCGGTCTCCGCAGGGGGCCGCGACACGAGCGCGTCGAACACCACTTTGAACGTGCCCCACGTCTGGCCGCGGTGCTGGGGCCGGAACCCGATGAGCACGACCCGCCCGGCGCCATGCTCGACGGCGACCATCGCCGCCTTCTCCGAGAGCACGTCCTCGCCCAGGATCCAGCCGCTCTGCAGGATGCTCTCCTGGTCGGCACCCGCTTTGGGGAACGTGATGATGCGGTGAATCCGCTCGGCGTGGTCGGTACGCGACGTCTCGTAGGCCTGGCTCCCGCCCATGAACAGGGCGAGGGCGTGCGCCGGCATGCCGAAGGCCAACGGGTCGGTGTTGTCGACGTTCACCTTGAGGGTGGATCCGGGCGACCAGAACTCGGTGGAGCTGAGACCGTTGACCACGTTGCGGACGGGCAGTCCGAACTCCTGGATCGGCAGTGTGCCGGCCTCGCCGAACGTGACGAGAGTTCCGCCCGTCTTGACGAACGCCTCGAGGGCCTCGACGCCTTCGCTGCCGAACCCGCTCCGGTACTTCGGCGGGGTGCTCTCCAGGTAGCGCTGGTAGTAGCCGCCGAGCTGGCCGCCCCCCGGCCCCTTCATGATGGCCGGGTTATCGGCCGGCAGGATGATGACGTCGTAATCCTTGCCGAGGTCGCCCTTGCGGATCCGGTCATCCATGAGACGGTCGTAGGGGAAGCCGAACCGCTCCAGCACCAGCCGGGTCCAGCCCTCGTCCATGTTGCCGCCATAGTAGCGGTGGTACATGCCGATGCGCAGGCGCTGGACGGGCGCGGCGGCGGGCGCGGCGTCCAGCGGCACGAAGTCGACGCCGGTGGCGGTAACCGCGCGCCGCAGGGCCCGCTCCGACGCGTTCCCCGGGATCAGGAAGTCGCCGGGCCGGATGTCGGAGCCGGCGGCCGCGGACGTGACGCGTCGTATGCCGTCCACGCCGTCGTCCCAGAGCATGTTCACGGCCCGGAAGGCGGCATTGAGCCGGCCGTCCAACCGGTAGCCGTGGGCGCCCTTTGCCACGCTGCCGGCGGGCTCGATCCCGGATGTCACATACGGGATGCGCTCGATCACCTGCACGTCGAAGTGTGGCTCGACGACCGTGGTCGGCGCGGCGACCGGGGTGGCCGCGGGCACGACGGCCACGCCCATGAACTCGGCCATGACGTGGGCCGCCAGGTCGTAGGGGCGGATCGGGTCGCCGTCACGGTCGCGCGTCCACTCGTTGTCCGGGTAGAAGGTCCGGCCGAGGAGCCAGCGGATCAGGCCGCGCTTGGGCTGCGCCATGGAGACCACCCAGGAGCCGGCCCCATACACGCGCCCCTCGTGCACGAAGTCCCGCGTGGCGCGCCGCACTTCGACACCCTGGAGCAGCAGCTTCTCGACCATCTCGACGGCCGTGAGCGCGTCGTGCTGCTCGGCCGGCACGATGAACGCGGCCAGCGGGCCGGTGGGTCCGTTGTGGACCGGTTCGGCCGCCACGCCTCGCGCGACCTGGCGCTGCGCCTTCAGCACCATGTTCCTGAGCACCAGCCGACGGTTTTTGGCCGCCATGTCCAGCACTGCGAGGCTCGCCACCTTCTGCTGCTCCACGATGTCGCGCACGGTCCACCACCCGCCGGGCCAGGGGTGGGGGAACGTGGTCTGGGCCTCGTATTCGGGCAGCATGTGGTTCGGCGACCCTTCGAGCTGGTCCGGCTGGATGTAGATCGGCCAGGCGAAGTCGGCGCTGGCGGACTCGGTCAGCATTCCCGCGATGGTGTGGAACGGCGTGATCCAGTGGAATCCGAAATGGCCCCAGCCCCCGTAGATCGACGAGTTGGCCACGCCCGTGTGCCCCGCCGTCTCCTCTTCGTAGGCGATGTGGGCGCCCCACCAGCTCATCTCGCGCCAGACCAGCGGATCGCCGTCTGGGCGGATGGGCTCGGCGTAGGGCGGCACGTACAGCCGCGGACCGTACGCGCCCATCTGGTGGTGATCGACGTACGCCTGGGGCACCCAGTCACGGAACAGGATCCGGCCCGTCCATACGCTCTCCGCCGTGTTCTGCTGGAACGCGTCCCGGTTATTGTCGTGGCCGATGTAGTAATGGTAGAGCCAGGGCAGGCTCGAGCCCTGGTACTCGGTGCCCGCCGTCTCCTTCGCCCAGTCGGCCACCATGGTCGTGCCGTCCGGGTTCAGCGACGGGAAGATGATGGCCACCGTCTGGTCCAGGATGCGGAGCACATCCTCGTCGTTGCGCGTCGCCAGCTCGTAGACCAGCTCGGCGGCCGTCTGTGTCGCCGCCACTTCCGTGGCGTGCAGCCCGTACGACTGGGCCACCACCGCCCTGCCTTCGTCAATGGCCCGCTCGATCTCCGCCTGGGGCACGCCGCGCGGGTCCGCCAGCTCGGCGTTCATCCGCCGGATCTCCTCCAGGCGCGCCAGGTTCTCCGGCGACGAGATGAAGAGCACCAGGAACGGCTTGCCCAGCGTGCTGGGCCCCATCTCCCGCACCAACACGCGCGGGCTCCGCTCGGCCACCAGGCGGTAGTACCCAGCAAGCTGGTCCCAGTCAGCCAGCTTGCCCGCGGCGCCCATCCGGAAGCCGAACTGCTCTTCCGGCGACGGCAGGGACGCCGTTTCCTGCGCGGCCAGGCGCGCTCCGCCCGCCAACGGGCCGGCCGGAGCGACGGAAACGGGAACGAGGGTCAGGACAAGAAAGACAATCGCTGCGGAGGCGAGGCGGTGGCGTGTCATATTGCGCTCCTCAGTGCGGCGGTGGGTGCGGGCCTGGGAACGACAGGGGCAGGATACGGGACGGCGCGGGGAGCGTCAACGCGGGGTGCGCGACCGCCGGCCGTCGATCGTCGATCGTGAGACGACGTTGACATCAGGCGCGCATGTCCATATGGCATCCGGGGTGGTTTGAAGGGCGCGGACCCGAACCCCAAAAAACGACATGGGCGACACGCACCGCATCGCTGTGATCCCGGGCGACGGCATCGGCAGGGAGGTCGTGGACGAGGGCATGCGCGTGCTGGAGGCGGCCGGGAGCCGTTACGGCATCGACTTCGTCTGGCAGTCCTTCCCCTGGGGATGCGACTACTACCGCGAAACCGGCCGCATGATGCCGGAGGATGGCATCGAGCAGCTGCGGCCGTTCGACGCCATCTACCTCGGCGCCGTGGGTGCGCCCGGCGTGCCCGACCACGTGTCCTTGTGGGGCCTGTTGCTGCCCATCCGCCGCGGCTTCCACCAGGCGATCAACCTGCGACCCGTGCGACTGTTCGAGGGCGTCGCATCGCCGCTGGCCGGGCGCGGGCCGGGCGACATCGATCTCGTCGTCGTGCGGGAGAACAGCGAGGGCGAGTACAGCGAGCTGGGCGGACGCGTCTTTGCCGGCACCGACCGAGAGGTGGTACTCCAGACCAGCGTGTTCACGCGCGCCGGCGTCGACCGGGTGATGCGCTACGCGTTCGAGCTGGCGGTGTCGCGTCCGGACCGGCACCTGACAGCCGCCACCAAGTCCAACGGCATCATCCACACCATGCCGTTCTGGGACGAGCGTTTCGAAGCGCTGGCCGCCGAGTACGACGACGTGCGCGCCGACCGCTACCACATCGACGCGCTCACCGCGCAGCTCGTACGCGCGCCCGACCGCTTCGACGTGCTCGTGGGCAGCAACCTGTTCGGCGACATCCTGTCCGACCTCGCCCCGGCCCTCGCCGGCAGCCTCGCCCTGGCACCGTCCGCCAACATCGACCCCGACGGCGACAACCCGGGCATGTTCGAGCCCGTCCACGGCTCGGCCCCCGACATCGCCGGGCAGGGCATCGCCAACCCCATCGGCCAGATCTGGTCCGGCGCCCTCATGCTGCGCGACCTGGGCCACGACGACGCGGCGGACGCCATCGAACGCGCCATCGCCACCGCTCTTGCCGAACCCGCGCTGCACACGGCCGACTTAGGCGGGCGGGCGAGGACCGAAGAGGTCGGGAGCGCCGTGGCGGGTCTGGTGGAATGAGCTGTGTCGCGTCGCTGCATTGACGGGGAGACCCCCACCCCACCTCATCCACCCCGACGGCCCCCCGCACCCTTCCCGCCGCCGGGGAGAGTGGGGGAAGGGGCTGGACCGGGCTGGACCGTCACGACCCGGCTCGCCGCGACGTTCTCGTTCGGCGGCGCGCTGCATCCCCGGGAACGTGCCGGCAACCTCAAAACCAGGGAGAATGCCATGCGACGAGGGCTGAGGATCCGTGTGTTCATCGGCCTGGCGGGCCTGCTGCTGGCGGCGCCCGCCGTGGCGCAGCAGGCGCAGGCACCACACCAACCCCAGCCGCCGCAGCAGGTGCAGAAGCCGTGCGCCGCGCCGGAGCACCACCAGTTCGACTTCTGGATCGGCCGCTGGACGGTGTCCAACCCGCAAGGCCGGACTGTGGGCAGCAGCCACGTGAGCCGTGTCTCCGCCGGCTGCGCGGTACTGGAGCAGTGGCAGGCCGCGGACGGCCCGCCAGGGACCAGCATCAACTTCTACGAACCGAAAACCGGCAAGTGGAACCAGGTGTGGGTGGGCGGCGGCGGCATGATCCTGCACCTGGCCGGGACCTTCCACGACGGCGTCATGGAGCTGGAGGGGACGACGCCGCGCCAGACGCCGCAGGGCGCCGTGCTGGACCGCATCCGCTGGACCCCGCAGGACGACGGCTCCGTGGAACAGGTGTGGCTCGTATCTGCCGACGACGGCGCCACCTGGCGGCCCATCTTCCGCGGGATCTACCAACCGGCCCGGTAGCGCCGCGCCGGGCGCGACCCCCGGCGATGATCGTCGCCTACGCCGCCTCACCCACCACCACTTCCACCGGCAGCCCCCAGATGGTGAGAAGCCGGTCATGCGCGGTACGGAAGCCGGCGGCCTCGAGGTCGGCGCGAGGGTAGATGGGGCGGCAGTCCAACACGGCGGGGAAGCGCTCGTGGCCCCAGTCGTAGAGATGG
>JARRJS010000067.1:15835-17051 GCA_037388885.1 Gemmatimonadota bacterium | reverse complement strand
CCCTACATCGACATGGTGTTCTCGCCCCCCCTTGTGCCCTGGCTGTGCTTCACGGCGGTCAAGAACACGTTGTCGGACATGAGCAACCTGGACCTGGTGAGCGCGTTCAAAACGCTACCGGAGATCAAGAGCGCGGAGCGCGCCGGCTGCCCGCGACGCCAGTTCTGGAACGACTGGTTCGACCACCAGAAGCTGGACGACTACTGGCGCAAGCTGGGCATCGAGAACCACCTGCAGAATGTGCGGGTGCCGGTGCTGGGCATCTCCGGCTGGTACGACGACGCCCGGGGCACCATCCGCAACTACGTCGGGCTGGACACGCTGCCGCACCATCCCTTCCAGCGGCTGGTCATCGACCCGGGCGCCCACAAGGGCATCGACTACGTCAACGGCGATTTCGGGCCGCAGGCGCGCATCGACCACCGGGCGCTCCAGCTGCGCTGGTTCGACCACTACCTGAAGGGCATCGACAACGGCGTCGACAAGGAGCCGCCCCTGGAGCTGTTCATCATGGGGGACAACACGTGGCGCCAGGAGAAGGAGTGGCCGCTGGCCCGCACGCAGTGGACGAAGTATTACCTGCACTCCGGCGGTAGCGCCAACACGTCTGCGGGGGACGGGGTCCTGAGTACTACGGCGCCCGGCTCCGAGCCCGCGGACACGTTCACTTACGACCCGGGCGACCCCACGCCCTACCTGGTGGATGCCCGGGAGTTGGAGCTCAACATCAACGAGGACTACGCCGGCGTGGAGGCGACGAGGCCGGACATGCTGGTGTTCACCACACCGCCGCTGGAGAAGTCCACAGAGATCACCGGGCCCATGTCGGCCAGCCTTTGGGCGGCGACGGACGCCCGGGACACCGATTGGCACGTCATGATCCTGGACGTCTGGCCCGATGGCCGCGCGCTCCGTATCCAGGACGGCATCGCCCGGGCCCGCTTCCGGAACGGCTTCGGCCGGCCGACCTTGCTGACGCCCGGCCGGATCTACCGTTACGACATCGACCTCTGGTTCACCGCCCTGGTTCTGCCGCCCGGCCACCGGTTGCGGGTCACCGTGGAATCGGCGGCGTTCCCGAAGTACGATCGCAACCTGAACACCGGCGGCGACAACGAGCGGGACACGACGTACGTGTCCGCGCACCAGCGCATCTACCACGACGCGGAGCACCCCTCGTACGTGACCCTGCCGATCATCCGGAAGCAGGCGGGGG
>JARRJS010000067.1:0-15751 GCA_037388885.1 Gemmatimonadota bacterium | reverse complement strand
CCGCCCCCGCCCGCGCCCCCGCCTGCCTCACACGGGCACGATGGCCCGCGCCCATCGCACCCACGCAAACGCCCGGATGCGCGCCAGCGTGGTGTCGGAGATGGGCCCGTCCGCCTCGAGGGTCATCAGGGCGTCCTTGTGCCGGCCGGTCCGGTCCACCCGCATGGTGGCGAGGTTGAGGCCGTCTTCGGCGAACGCGCCGGAGATGGCGCTGATGGTGCCCGGCTGGTCGCGAGCCAGGAGCACCAGGGTGTGGTAGTCGCCGCCCAGGTCGACGGGGAAGCCGTCGATCTCGCTGACCCGGATGCGGCCACCGCCCACCGACGCCCCTCGCAACGTGACGTTGTCGTCTGCTCGCGCCACGTCGAACACGACGCTGTTGGGGTGGGCGTCATCGCCCAGATCCACGAGTTCGAAGTGGTACTCGAGCCCGGTGGCGGCCGCTTCCTCCAGGGCCTGACGCAGGCGCAGGTCGTCGGGCGGGATGC
The DNA here is from genome assembly GCA_037388885.1 of Gemmatimonadota bacterium. Classification (GTDB taxonomy): domain Bacteria; phylum Gemmatimonadota; class Gemmatimonadetes; order Longimicrobiales; family RSA9; genus JARRJS01. The sequence continues at coordinate 15,263 of JARRJS010000067.1, read as the reverse complement.
CCAGTAGCCCACCCACGATGGCGCGCTTGGTCCCATGCCCGTCACCGGTGGCGGCGAACGAGCCGTGCAGCCGGATCGCAGCGCGTTCAGGCGTGTCGCCGAGAACGGCCCGGGCCATGAGCCCCAATCGGCACGCGCCTGCGGTGTGCGACGACGACGGGCCCACCATCACCGGTCCGAGGATTTCAAACAGGGAGACCATGGGACCTCCTCATGCACTGATGCCGGTGGGCTGGCGTGCCGGCTGGATCTGCACCAGCCGCCGCGCGGATGGCGTCGCGGCCAGGCCGCCCTGCGCCGTCTCCCGGTATGCCACCGGCATCTTCCGCCCCACTTCGCCCATGACGTCGATCACTTCGTCGGCGCTCACAGGGAAATCCAGCCCGGCCAGGGCCATCTCGGCCGCGGCGATGGCCTGCATGGCCGCCGAGGCGTTGCGATAGATGCACGGGATCTCGACCAGGCCGCCGATCGGGTCACAGATCAGCCCCAACATGCCCTGGAGCGCAAGCGCCACCGCCGTGGCCACTTGATCGTTCGTGCCGCCGCCCAGCCAGCAGACCGCGGCGGCTCCCATGGCGGCCGCGGAGCCCGTCTCCGCCTGGCAGCCGCCCTGCGCCCCGGCCAGGGAGGCCCGGTGTGCGATGACGCCGCCCACGCCGCCCGCCACCAGCATGGCGTCCGCCAGCTGCTCCTCGTCCGCTTCCAGGACTTCGCCCATGGTGACCAGGATGGCCGGCAGCACGCCCGCCGCGCCCGCCGTGGGCGCCGCCACGATGAGCCCCATGGCCGCGTTCAGCTCCAGCGTAGCGATGGCCCGGGACAAGGCGGCCGTGACGCTGGAGCCCAGCAACCGCGGCCCGTCCTGCCACAGTCGTGCGGCGCGGCCGCCGGTGAGTCCGGATGCCGACCGCACCTCGCCCTTCAGGCCCTCGTCGATGGCCGACCGCATGACGGAAAGTGTCTTCCGGATGCGGGCCCGGATTTCCTCCGTCGGCCGGCCGCTCTCTTCCGCTTCCGCGTCCAGCACGACACGGGGAAGGGAACGCTCGCTGGCCGCGGCGTCCTGCAGCATGGATGCGATGGATCGGTGCATGGCTGAACGCTCCTGCGATTGCCGGGGACGTGCGCCGCCAAATGGTCCGACGCGGCACAGTCCTACACGCGAAACCCTTTCCCGATCCCGGGCCCGGATCCCAACGCAGGGTGCGACGCTCCCGCGCCCCAACCCGCCCCCACCGCCCCCGCCCCCGCCCCCGCCTGCAGTCCCCTCCTCACATCTCGATGACCAGGTCGAGCCCCCAGTATGTCTCGTGAGTGCGGAAGAACTGGCCGAGCGGCGACGGGCCCGTGAAGAAGCGGGCGCGCAGGTCTGCAGCGTAGATCTGGTTGTGAAAGGTCAGGCCGGCGGCGGCCGACAGCTGGCCGCCCCAGTCGGTGCGCTGGGCGCACTGCCAGTCCACGCCGAAGACGTAGCCCAGGCGGCCGTCGTGCCAGGGATAGGCTTCCGCATCCGTGCCCAGCTGGATGGTCACCCGGTCCTTCATGCCGAGCCGCTGAAGGCGGGGAAGGGTTTCTGTGTCGGAATGGAAATTGACGGATCCACCACCGTAGGCCCGCAGCGGCCCGAGGGCGCGGTAACCGACGAGCAGGTCCAGGGACTCGAAGCTGAAGGGGATACGGACCGCGTTTGCGTTCTGCATGAGCTCGTCGCCCAGGTGAGCACTCCAGTGGAACGGGCGCAGCCGCGCCGACAGGCGCCCTTTCCGCACCTCGATGGGCAGGCCCACGATCCAATCGGCGGCGACCAGGTCCCTGGCGGGTGACTCGATGCGGAACCGTCCGAAGACGCCTGCCTGCACACCGACGAGCACGCCGCCGTCCGGCCACGACAGGGCCTGCCAGACGGGGACGGTGCCGCCCATGGCCGCGATGGCCTGGAGCTCGTGGGCGGCGGCCGCGCTGTCGGCAAAAAACAATGGGGGTCGCTCCACCGGCGGGCGCGTGCCGCCGAACAGGTTCGTCATGACGAGGCCTGCATCGAAGGCGGGCTCTCGGGGCGCGGCCACAGGCGATGGAAACAGCCGGTGTTCGACCACGAGGCCACCCTGCGCTGTGGCCGAATGCGCGACGGCCAGCAGCGACAACGCCAGAAAGCATGCGTGTCGCCGGGGCAAGGCGTTCTTCTCCGGTTCATGAAGGGAGAGATCGAAGCAACGGACATAGGCGTGCGTACCACCTCGCGCAAGAGGGACTCGCGGGAAGGGCGCGCATCCCGCAAACTGCTGTGCATGACCATCCAGCGAAAAGGGAGCGAGCAATGGCGATAGAGGAGCTCAATGTCGGAGCCCTGTACAACGCATGCGATCCGGCGTCTTTCGATTTCAAGACGACGGACGAGCTGGATTCCCTGGAGGAGATCATCGGGCAGCCACGGGCAGTAGAGGCGGTCCGGTTCGGCGTGGACATTCGCCGTGAAGGCTACAACATCTTCGTCCTGGGCCCCCCGGGCACCGGCAAACGAAGCCTGATCTGGCAGTACCTGGAGGGTCGTGCCCCGGAGCAGCCGTCTCCGGACGACTGGTGTTACGTCAACAACTTCGAGCAGTCGGACCGGCCGGTTGCGTTGCGGTTGCCGGCGGGGCGGGGCCGGGCCCTGAGCTTGGAAGTGAACCGCCTGCTGGACGACGTGCCACGGGCCCTGTCGGCCATGTTCGAGAGCGACGATTACCAGGAGCGGCGTCGGGCGGTGGAACAGCAGTTTGTGGAGGAGCAGCAGCGCACGGAGAAGGAGTTCGAAGCGCAGGCGCGGGAGAACGGTCTTGCCACGGTGAGCACGCCGCAGGGGTTCGCATTGGTGCCCGCCGACGAGGAGGGCAATCCGCTGCCGCCGGAACGGGTCCAGGAGCTCTCGGAAGAGGAGCGCAACAAGCTGGAAGAGCGGGCGGAGAGCCTGAAGCAGGAGCTGCGCCACATCCTGGAGTCGGCTCCACGGCGGGGTCGCGAGCGCCAGCGCAAGGTGAACGAGCTGAACCGCTGGATGGCGGCGGGCGTGGTGCGCCCCCTCGTGGCGGATGCCCGCGAGGACTACGGCGACCTGCCGAGGGTGCTGGCGTTCCTCGACGCGGTGGAGAAGGACATGATCGACAACGCGGAGGACCTCCTGCGCGTCGGTCGCCACGAGGACGGCGGGGAGCAGGATCAGGCGAAGGAGCTGCTGGAGGCCGAGCCGACGGCGGACCCCGACGCACTGCTACGTCGCTACCGCGTGAACGTGATCGTCTCCAACGACCCGGATGCCGGCGCGCCCCTCGTCTACGAAGACAATCCCACGTATCCGAACCTCGTGGGCCGCATCGAGTACCGCGCCCGCATGGGCGCCCTGCTGGCCGACTTCAACCTCGTGAAGGCCGGCGCCCTTCACCGGGCCAACGGTGGCTACCTGATCCTGGACGCCCATCGGGTGCTGGCCGAGCCCAAGGTGTGGGACGCCCTGAAGCGGGCCGTCCACGATGGCGAGGTGCGCATCGAGTCGCTGGCCCACGCCATGGGACTGGCCAGCACGACATCGCTGGATCCGGAGCCTATCCCGCTGGATGTGAAAGTGGTGCTCATGGGCCGGCCCATTTTCTACCATCTGTTGCGGGAGCATGACCCGGAGTTCGCCGAATTGTTCAAGGTGCCGGCGGACTTCGAGACGGACATGGACCGTTCCCCGGAAGGGCAGCGGCTGTATGCGCGCCTGATCGGCACGGTGGCTCGCAAGGAGGGGCTGCGCCCGTTCGGACGCGATGCCGTGGCCCGGGTCATCGAGCACAGCTCGCGACTGGCCGGCGACACGCAGAAGCTGTCCATCCACATGCGCAGCGTCGCCGACCTGCTGCGGGAAGCGGACTATTGGGCTTGCGAGGACGGCGAGGGCCCGGTGACGCAGGCTCACGTCGATCGCGCCATCGAGGCGCAGGTCTACCGGTCCGACCGGGTGCTGGAGCGCATCCAGGAGCAGATCCGGCGGGGCACGGTGTTGATCGACACCGAAGGCAATGCAGTGGGCCAGATCAACGGTCTGGCGGTGTTCCCGTTCGGCGACTTCTACTTCGGCCGGCCGAGCCGCATCACGGCCCGGGTGCGCATGGGGCGTGGCGAGGTGGTGGATATCGAGCGGGAGGTGGCGCTGGGTGGCCCGCTTCATTCGAAAGGCGTGTTGACGCTGGCAGGCTTTCTCACCGGACGCTACGCGAACGACAAGCCACTGTCCCTGTCGGCGAGTCTTGTCTTCGAGCAGTCGTACAGTGGCATCGACGGCGACAGCGCGTCGTCCACGGAGTTGTACGCCCTGATGTCCGCCATTGCCGAAGTGCCGATCCGCCAGTCTTTGGCCGTGACCGGGTCCGTGAACCAGCATGGTCGCATCCAGGCGATCGGCGGTGTGAACGAGAAGATCGAAGGATTCTTCGACGTTTGCCGGGTCCGCGGCTTGACCGGCGAGCAGGGCGTGTTGATCCCGGAGTCCAACGTGCAGCACCTCATGCTGCGGGGAGACGTACGAGAGGCCGTGGAGGCCGACAGATTCCACGTGTACGCCGTGTCGACCGTGGACGAAGGCATCGCGCTGCTAACCGGCATGGAGGCGGGAGAGCCCGATGCGGACGGACAGTACCCGCCGGACAGCGTGAACGGGCGCGTGGCTCGCCGCCTCGCCGAGCTGGCAGAACAGCGCCGGCGGTTCGCCGGTGCCGCTGGCGACGACGCTGGCTCTTCGTGAGTGGCCGTCTTCACGTCCTCGGTGCGGAGCAGGTCGGGCCGAAGAAACCCGCCCGCGCCTGGCAGCGTATGGGTCCTGTGAAACGCCCCCCGAACGGGATGAGTGATGCTCCGGATGCTACGCTGGCTGGCCCGGCTGGTGCTGGGTTGGATTCTGAAGAAGATCTAGACGTCGTCCAGTTGTGCCGCGGCTGCCGCGTCGAGCAGCCAATGCACACGCCCGGCAGGCCGGACGCGGCGGGCGGGAATACCGTCGTCCTTGCCGGGCTGCAGCGCCCGCTGCACGATGGCGGCTTTCGCGGCGCCCGACACGAGGAAGGCGACGCGGGACGCCTGTTCCAGTACCGGGAAGGTGAGGGTGACGCGGGTGAGGCGCTTGTCCGCCGGACGTACGGCCGCCGCCCATTGCGTGCTTTCCCTTAGGACCGCCGTGCCGGGGAAGAGAGAAGCAGTGTGCCCGTCCACCCCCAGCCCCAGCAGGACCAGGTCGAAGGCAGGGACGTCGCCGAAATGCGCTCGCAACGTGGCCTCGTAGTCCAGAGCTGCCGCGGCCGGGTCGCCGGCGCAGCGAATAGGGTGGACCTGGACCTCCGGGACTGACACCTTGCTCAGCAGGGTGTGTCGGACCATCCCCTCGTTGCTGCGGGAGTCGTCCGGCGGAACGCAGCGCTCGTCCCCCCAGAACACGTGGACCCGCTCCCAAGGCAGCTGCTCCCGGTAGTCAGGCTGTGCCAGCCGCAGGTACGTCGGGATGGGCGTGCGGCCGCCTGCCACGGCCACCGAAAACCGCCCGTGTTGTTCGATGGCCGCCGTGGCCGACTTCACGAACAGCGCAGCGGCAAGGTCGGCCAGACCGGCGCTGTCCGGTGCCACTGCGATTTCCGGGTCCTGCTGCGAATCATTCATGCCTCGTCCGCCTCGGGCTCGGACCATTCACGGCCGTCCTCACGCAGCAGCTGATCGGCCTGTTCCGGACCCCAGGACCCGGCCGCGTACAGCGGCGGCGGTTCGTCGGTGTCCTGCCACGTCTGCAGGACGGGATCCACGACACTCCAGGCGGCTTCCACCTGATCGGCCCGCATGAAGAGCGTCGCGTCGCCCTCGATCACGTCCAGAAGCAGCGTCTCGTAGGCATCGGGCGTGTCCGCGCCGAACGAGTCCTGATAGGAGAACCGCATGTCCACCGTTGCAAGCTGCAGGTCCGGTCCGGGCCGCTTCGCTTCCACCTTGAGCCGGATGCCTTCGTTGGGTTGGATCCGGACCACGAGCCGATTGGCGGCGGATGCTTCCAGCGCACTGGCGGGGAAGGTGTGGTGTGGGACGGGCCGGAATGCCACCGTCACTTCCGACACACGCAGGGCCAGTCGCTTCCCGGTGCGCAGGTAGAATGGCACGTCCTGCCAGCGCCAATTGTCCACGAACAACTTCAGAGCCGCGAACGTCTCGGTGTGCGACGCCGGGTCTACGTCGGGCTCCTCGCGGTAGGGCGGCACCGTGTCATCGTCGATGCGGCCGCCGGCATACTGACCACGCACGGCCTGGGCGCTCACCGACTCCTGCGGGATGACTCGCACCGCACGCAGAAGGTCCAGCTTCTTGCCGCGCACTTCGTCCGCACTGAAGCTCACGGGAGGCTCCATCGCCACCAGGCAGAAGATCTGCATGAGGTGGTTCTGGATCATGTCTCGCAGCGCGCCCGCCGAATCGTAGTAGCCCCCGCGGTGCTCCACCCCGAGCTGCTCGGCCACCGTGATCTGCACGTGGTCGATATAGCGCCGGTCCCAGATGGGTTCGAAAAGGGCGTTGGCGAACCGGAACGCGAGCAGGTTCTGCACCGTTTCCTTGCCCAGGTAATGGTCGATGCGGTAGAGCTGGGACTCGTCCGCGTGGCAAAGCAGTTGTTGGTTCAGGGCCCGCGCCGATTCCAGGTCGCGGCCGAACGGCTTTTCGATGACGATGCGCGCGCGGTCTCGGTCCTCCAGCATGCCGGCCTTGCCCAGACCCGTCACGATGCCCTGCACCAGCGCCGGTGAGACGGCCAGGTAGTGGGGCACCACGGGAGGCTCGTCCCACTGCTCTGCCAACCCGTCGATTTTCTTCTTCAGCGCCTGGAACAGGCCGTCGTCCGTGACGTCGCCGTGCAGGTAGTGGAGATGCGGCGCGAAGTCCGCCCACGCCTCGTCCGGATCCTTGTGCCGGGCGAAGTGGTCCACGCCGTCCCGGCCCCGCTGGCGGAAGCCGTCGTCGTCCGTGTCCGTCAGATCCACGCCCAGAACCTCGAACGCCGGGGGCAACCAGCCATCGGCCTTCAAGTCGAACAGCGCGGGGATGAGCTTGCGGTGCGCGAGATCGCCGGACGCCCCGAACACGACGAAGATGGCCGGTCCGGCTTTCTCGGCTCGCCGCCGGCGCTGCTCACCCGACATCCGTGGCTCCCTCTTTGGTTTTGCCCCATTCCGTGTGGAACGACCCCTCGGCATCCGTGCGTTCGTAGGTGTGGGATCCGAAGTAGTCGCGCTGCGCCTGGATGAGGTTGGTCGGCAGCGACCCGCTCCGGTACGCGTCGTAGTAGGCCAGCGAAGCACTCAGCGCCGGCACGGGCAGTCCCATGCGGGTCGCCGCCGCCACGGCCTCACGAAGCCCGTTCTGCCGCCGCTTCATGGCGTTGCGGAACGCCGGCGCAGCCATGAGCAAGGGCAGGTCCGCTTGAGCTCCGAAGGCCGCCCGGATGTCCTCGAGCAGCGCCGCCCGGATGATGCAGCCGCCGCGCCAGATCCGGGCAACGTCGGCCAGGTCGAGGCCGTACTCGTAGGATTCCGAGGCGCAGCGCAGCAGGGAAAAGCCCTGGGTGTACGCCACGACGATAGCGGCGTGCAGGGCGTCATGAAGCTGGTCCACGAAGGCCGACGGATCGCCGTCGTAGGACGGCGAGTCGGGGCCGTCCAGCGATGCGCCTGCCCGACGCCCCGCGTTATCACCCGACAGGTCGCGCATCATCACCGCCGCATCGATGGACGGTGCAGGTGTCTGAAGCGCCAGGGCATCCTGGCTGGTCCACATCCCCGTGCCTTTCTGCCCGGCCCGGTCGCTGATCGCGTCCAGCAGACGGCCATCGCCCCGGTCGTCAGGTTGCACGAAAATGTCGGTCGTGATCTCGAACAGGTAGGAAGCCAGCGGGCCCGTGTTCCAGTGCTGGAAGACTTCGTGGAGACGGTCGTTGTCGAACCCGAGTCCGCGCCGCATCAGGTCGTACGACTCCGCGATGAGCTGCATCACGGCGTACTCGATGCCGTTGTGCACCATCTTGACGAAATGACCGGCGGAGCGCGGGCCCAGATACGTCACGCAGGGGTCGCCGTCCACATGGGCCGCGATCGCCTCCAGTAGAGGGGCCAGTCGATCGTATGCTTCGCGCGGACCTCCCGGCATCAGGCTCGGCCCGTGCCGCGCTCCCGCTTCACCGCCGGATACGCCCATGCCGAAGTAGGCGATGTTGGAAGAGCGTAGCAGCTTCGCGCGTCGGTCGGTGTCCCGGAAATGGGAGTTGCCGCCGTCGATCAGGGCGTCCTGCGCATCCAGCCGCGGAATGAGCGACGTCACCACCGAATCGACGGGCTCGCCCGCCGGCACCATCATCAGGATGACCCGGGGCCGGTTCAACGCGTTCACCAGCTCGTCGATGGAGGTCGTCGCCGCTACGTGCTCCGCGTCCGCCTCGGTCGCCAGACGTTGCACGGCCTCCTCGCTGCGGTCCTGGCCCACGGCGTTGAATCCGTGGTCCACCATGTTCATGATGAGATTGCGTCCCATCACGCCGAGTCCGATGACTCCGATGTCGTAGCTCGTTCGATCCATGAGAAATGCCCGTCCATCGTCAAAGGGTGAGGTCGTACGCAGCCAAGGCGGAGCGCGTGCCCTCCAGGTCCGTGTGATGGAGCGCGTGCAGGCCCAGAGAGCGGGCCACCTGCACGAACATGAGTCGGTCGTCGATGTAGAGGGCGTGCTCCGCCGGGACCTGCGCCACGTCGAGGGCCAGTCGGTACATGTCGGCGTCCGGCTTGCGGAAATGCACGAAACACGACGCCACGAAGCAGTCGAACAGGCGGTCCAGCTCGAACATCCGGATGCGATGCTCGGTAAGCTCCCGGCCCTCGTTGCTCACCGCCACGAGCCGTAGCGCGTGCCGTTCCTTCAGCCCGCGTACCAGCTGGAGCATCTCCTCATCCGCCTCTGACTGCGCGAACATGAACTCCCGGAACGCTTGCGGGGAAAACGACCGTTCCGTGTGGAAGACGACCCGCTCCAGGTACTGGTCCAGGGTCAGCTTGCCTTCCTCGTACGTGTCGAACGTCAAGTGGTGACGCTCGTCCATCTCGTCGACATCCAGGTCGAAGCGCTCCGCGGCTGCGGCACGCGCTCTCCGGTCCCACCCGTTGGTCAGCAGCACGCCGCCCACGTCCAGGAACAGGGCCGTTATGCGCGAATCAGCCATGGTCACGCCGAGACGTCATGGTGCGCCAGGCCGCGTGCGTCGCGCATCTCGCGCACCAGATCCAGGGCCCGGTCCCGCACATGCTCTGCGGTGAATCCGAATTCCTGCATGAGCCGCTCGCCCGGCGCCGACGCGCCGAAATGGTCCAACCCGAGCGCCGCATGCGTATGGCCCAGGTACGGAATCCAGCCGAGGGTGCGGCCGGCTTCGACGGACAACACGGGCACGCCCGGCGGAAGCACCTGCTGCCGGTAGGCCGCCTCCTGTTCGGCGAACACCTCCAGGGACGGCAGGCTCACCACACGTGCCCGGACGTTGTCGAGCGCCAGGAGATCCCGCGCCCCCAGCGCCAGGTGCACTTCGGAGCCGGTGGCCGCCAGCACGACGTCCGGCTCAGGGTTGTCGGCCAGTACATAACCACCGCGGGCCACGCCTTCCCGCAGGGCGGGGTAGTCCTTGAGACCGAGCACCGGCAGCTTCTGGCGCGTGCAGACCATCGCGGACGGCCCGCCGCGCCGCTCGATGGCGGCACGCCACGCTTCTACCGCCTCGTTGGCGTCCGCCGGGCGGAACACGGTCAGGCCCGGCACCGAACGCAATCCCACGAGCTGCTCCACGGGCTGGTGCGTGGGACCGTCCTCGCCCAGGCCGATGCTGTCGTGGGTGAACACGTAGAGGACCGGAAGGCCGTTCATGGCCGCCAGACGCATCGGCGGTCGCATGTAGTCGCTGAAGATGAGGAACGTGGCGCCGAACGGTCTCAGACCGCCATGCAGCGCCATGCCGTTCAGGATGGCGCCCATGGCGTGCTCCCGCACACCGAAGTGCAGGTTGCGGCCGGCGGGCTGATCCACCGAGAAGTCGCCACCGTGGCTGATCAGCGTGCGCGTGGAAGGCGCGAGGTCAGCGGCCCCGCCAATCAGCTCGGACATCTGCCGGGCCACGCCGTTCAACACCGCCCCGTTCACGTCGCGCGTGGCCAGCGGCCCGTCGTCGTGGTTGAACGCGGGCAGGTCCTTCTCCCAGGCGCTGGGCAGCTCGCCGCTCTGCACCCGCTCCAGCTCCGCAGCCAGCCGCGGATACTCGTCGCGGTACGCCTCGAGGCGCGTGTTCCACTCGTTCTGTCGGTTTGCGCCGCGGTCCAGCGCTTTCCGGAAATGCGCCAGCGCCTCGTCGGGGATGTAGAACGCGGGTTCCAGCGGCCAGCCGAGGTTTTCCTTTGTCAGGCGGGTCTCCTCCGCGCCCAGCGGCTCGCCGTGTGCGGAAGCTCGGTCCTGCTTGTGCGGACTGCCGTAGCCGATGTGCGTACGTACCCGGATGAACGATGGACGCTGTGTCTCTTCACGCGCATTCCGGATTGCCCGGTCCAGGGCCTCGACGTCGTTGAAGTCTTCCACGTCCTGCGTGTGCCAGTCGTAGGCGGCGAAGCGAGCCGTCCGGTCCTCCGTGAACGCCAACGCCGTGCTGCCCTCGATGGACACGTGGTTGTCGGCGTAGAGCACGATGAGCTTGCCCAGCCCCAGATGACCCGCCAGCGAGGCGGCTTCGGACGACACGCCTTCCATCAGGTCGCCGTCGCTCGCCAGCACGTACGTGTGATGATCAATGACCGCATGGCCGGGCCGGTTGAAATGAGCGGCAAGAACGCGCTCCGCGATGGCCATGCCCACGCCGTTGCCGAACCCCTGTCCCAACGGACCGGTGGTCGCCTCAATGCCCGGCGTGCGCCCGTATTCCGGGTGGCCGGGCGTCATGCTGTCCCACTGACGGAAACGCTTCAGCTCCTCCAGCGGCAGGTCGAAGCCAACCAGGTGCAGGAGCGCGTATTGCAGCATGCAGCCGTGACCCGCCGACAGCACGAACCGGTCCCGGTCGAACCATTTCGGGTCGCGCGGATTGAATCGCAGGTGCCGATCCCACAGCGCGTACCCCACGGCCGCGGCACCCATGGGCAGCCCGGGGTGTCCCGAATCCGCCTTCTCCACGGCGTCCACCGCCAGGAACCGGATCGTGTTGATGCACAGGTCGTCGAGACTGCTATTCGCCATCGCTTGCCTTCCTCCGTGGTTCAATCCTGCGTGGCCCGGCGCAGCGTCGCGGAAGCGGCGCCCACGACGCCGGCATCACTACCCAGCTTCGCCGTCGTCACTTCCAGTTTTGCCTGCGCCGATTCCAGCGCTTCTGCCTCGATGCCCTTGCGCACCTGCGCTACGAGCTCCGGGACCCCGTCCACCACCCCGCCGCCCAGGATCAGCCGGCACGGGTTGAACGTGTTCACCAGGTTCGCGAGCCCCACCGTCAGCGCACGTGCGACGCCGTCCATGATTTCGCGGGCCAGCGCGTCCTTCTCCCGGTAAGCCTGGCCCACGGTCTCCGCCGTGATGGCATCCGCGTTGCCAGCGATCTCCAGGAGACGGGCTGCATCGTCCGGCCGCCGGGTTGCCGCCTCCTTGGCGTCCCGGGCGATCGCCCAGCCGCCCGCCAGGGCTTCCAGGCAACCGACCCGGCCGCAGTGACAGGCCGGGCCGTCCATGGCCACCACCATGTGCCCGATCTCGCCCGCTGCGTTCCCGCAACCCTCCAGCAAGTGGCCGGCACTCACGATGCCGCCCCCGATACCCGTGCCGACGAACACGCACACCATGTCGTCCGTGTTGCGTCCGGCGCCGCTGAGCCATTCGCCCAACGCGACGGCTCGCACGTCGTTCAGCACGACGACGCGCAGGCCGAGGGCTTCCTCGAGCGACTGGCCGAGCGGCACATCGTGCCAGTCCAGGTTCGGGGCGAAGCGCACGATGCCCGTGTCACGCTCCACCTGACCCGCCACGCCGACGCCCACGCCCACCGGCTCGTCGCTCAGCTGCTCGCGGATCTCGGCCACGGCCTCCACGATGGCCGCCGCGACCGCGTCCGCATCCCCCGCCGGCGTCTGGACGCGACGCCGGTGAATCACTTCGCCGGCATCGTCGACCGCCGCTACTTCGATCTTGGTCCCTCCCAGATCAACGCCCAGCGCTATGCGCGGCACCCTTCCCTCCGGTGCTGACTTTGCGTGAGAAGCCCGAACTCTTCATTTGGCGCGTGGACGCGATATCCGTGCCGGCCACCATGCCGCGCGGGAACGCTGCATTGGTGGACACCGCTTGCGAAACGGACACGTCGAAGGCGCGGCCCACGACCCGAACGCGCGCGCCCGGCGGTGGAGAAATCCACCGCCGGGCGCCTGTACAAGGATGGTCCTCCCGGAATCCGTGCTTCAGCCAACCGCGTCGGGGAGATAGCGCGCGGCGAGCTCCCGGAACGCCGCCACCTGTTCCTGTTCCCAGCCCTGGCTCCGGCCCAGCTCCTCGGCCAGCAAGCCGGCGACCTTCGGCGCCGAATCCATCGCCGCACGCGCGTCCAGCAGGAGAAGCCGCGTGCGCCGCGCCAGAACGTCGTCCACGGTGCGCGCCATCTCGTGACGCGCGGCCCACACCACCTCGCCGGCCCGGATACCGTGCGCCGGGTGGAGCCGCTCCCCGTACCGCGGATCCGTGCGCAGCAGGTCGCGGATGGCGGGTGCATCGGAACCGTACACCCACAGGTCGCCGAACTCCTCCGCGTGGTTGTGGTAGCCGTGGATGTGCAGATCCCTCGTGACGGACGAGCGGTCGTCCAGGCCGGCGACCACGGCCGCGTGGTCCACCGTATCCTCCGCCATGCGCCGGTACGTCGTCCATTTCCCCCCTGCCACCGTCACCAGTCCGGAATTGGAGATGACGATGCTGTGGTCCCGGGACAGGGAGGCGGTGCCGCCCGCCTCACCGTCGCTGCTGCCACCCACGAGTGGACGCAGACCGGCGAACATGGCCAGCACATCTTCGCGCTCAGGATCGCTGTTCAGGTAGCGCGCAGCGTGCTTCAGCAGAAACGCCAGCTCCTCTTCCAGGGGGCGCGGCTCCAGCGGCGTGTCTTCCACCAGCGTGTCTGTCGTTCCCACGAGCACCCTGTCGTGCCAGGGAATGGCGAACAGCACCCGCCCGTCATCCGTCCTGGGGACCATGATGGCGCTTTCGCCCGGCAGGAAGGCCCGGTCGAGCACGATGTGGACGCCCTGGCTTGGAACGATCATGTCCGCAGCGCTCGGGTCGTCCATGTGCCGGATCTCGTCCGTCCAGACTCCCGTGGCGTTCACCACCACCTTCGCCTCGATCTCGTGCTCGACGCCCGTCTCCCCATCCCGCGCCTGCACGCCCCGGACCTCGCCATCCGCTCGCAACAAACCTGTGACCTGCATGTAGTTCACCAGAACGGCGCCCTGCTCGGCCGCCGTCTGTGCCATGTTCACCGCCAGACGGGCGTCATCGAACTGGCCGTCGTAATAGATCACGCCGCCCGCCAAACCCTCCGACTCGATCGTCGGCAGGAGCTGCAGCGTTCGCTCCCGCGACAACATCTTGGAGCGCCCGAGACCCTGCTTGCCGGCCAACAGGTCGTACATCTTCAGGCCGATGCCATAGAACGGCCCCTCCCACCAGTCGTAGTTCGGGACCACGAACGACAGGTTGCGAACCAGGTGCGGTGCGTTGCGCAGCAGCAGCCCTCGTTCCCGCAGCGCTTCGATCACCAGCGATACGTTGCCCTGCCGCAGGTACCGCACGCCACCGTGCACGAGCTTCGTACTGCGACTCGACGTCCCTTTCGCGAAATCGCTCCGCTCCAACAGCAGCGTACGATAGCCACGGGACGCCGCCTCGATCGCCGTGCCTAGACCGGTGGCCCCGCCACCCACCACCAGGAAATCCCACTGCGCGGATTCGTCCTCCAGTGCGGCGATCATGGCATCACGGACCATTTTGCACCCTCGACGTGTTCGCTTTCTTCGCGTTCCAGCAGTTCGTTCGCGGCGCTGCCGGGGCAAATATGGTGCTCCGGGCTGGGCGAAGCGAGGCGGATGCTGCGAGGCGGGGTACGGCGAGGAGGATGTACCGAGGCGGGTACGGCGAGGAAGGGTGGGGCGCTTCCTCGCCGCGCGCGGCGGTCATCGTGAAGCCGGATCGGTTATGCGGGGCCCGCACTGCCCGGCTGGGGCGGGACACCGCTCACTGTTCCGGCACCGGCAGCGGGTTGTTTTCCTGTCTGTACCATGTTGTACAACCAGGCGAATATGGCGCCGCCGACAGCGCCGTCCACCAGGGCGTACAACGTGCCCACGATCACACCGCCGAAACCGGCCACGCCCGCGTATCCGGGATAGATCGACTTCACCATGTCCAGGAATGCGACCGCGTAGCCCGGCCAGATGAGGTTCAGGATTCCGGCCACGAATACGGCCGCCGCCCACAGAATCGCGAACGCGAACGAGAATGCCTTGACCGAGAGCATCGCGCCTCCTCGTTAGGGATGGGGTTGCGCGTTCATGTTATGCCGCGACACGGTTGAAATCCAACGGCTTCGTGCAGGTTCGACCAGGCCGGGGAAGACGCGGCGGACCCGGCGCGGGCGGACCTCTCCAGGGGCTTGCGATTCGTTCCATATGTCACAAAATTGGTGATGGGCGATGCCGCTGCGTGTGGCCAAGCGACAGCGCTTCGCCTTGAACTGGCCAGAGCCGACTCGGGGTCGTCTGGCGGAATCGCTGAGACGGCCGGGGTCGGGGTGCACGGAGGTAGATCCCATGCAGCGGCCATTGGCACCTGTGACAACGGATGAGGCAAGAAACGTCGTGGTGATGCAGGATGAGTTGATTGATGCCTTGAAGATCGCATTGCATGAGTTGCGCATCCTGCCCGAGGATACCGATGGAGCCCTGATGGGCTTGTATGCGGTGATGGACGACGTGCAGGCCGCTCTGAATCGGACCGAGGCACTCGACCGGTCCAGGGCAGCCTGAGGGACAATCCGGCCCGTGCCGGACGCGCTCCTTTGGAGGGCCTTGAACAGGGCAGCGCCACCGGGATCCCGGTGGCGCTGTTTTGATTTCCGGCTGCTGTGCGCACGGCCAGGTCCGTCAACTGCAGATCGGTTC
>JARRJS010000066.1:0-15762 GCA_037388885.1 Gemmatimonadota bacterium | reverse complement strand
GCAGGAGCAGCTCCAGCTTCAGCAGGAGACGCTCGTTCAGAACCAGATACCGGGGCCACCTCGCGGGCTGCTTGCACAGGAACTGGCCCAGGCGGAAGTGTGTGGACACCGGTGTATCCCGGTTCTCTGCCGTCACCTCCACGAAGCCTCTCGGGCGGCGGTAGATCGGCAGCTGCCGGAGCGGTGCGTTGGGGTACTCCCCGATGTGGTAGCCGTTCAGGTAGCCGTTCTTCACCCGGCTGAACGGTACCATGACGAAGGCGTGGAGCGTGATGGAGTCGGGAGTATCCAGTTGAACGACGGTAATGGTATATAAGCCGCTCACGGTCGGCGCCTGCCAGCGCCAGCGCTTCACGTTCCGGACCATCAGCGCGCCATCGGTGGCTTCGACCCGGTACCGATGTGCCGGGGATGGGCTTATAACGTCGAGGTCGATCCACTCGCCCGGCATCGCGAACAGCGCCATTACGCGGTAGGGCGCTGTCAGGTTCTTGAACTTTACCTGGAACCCGGCGCGACCTGCCGAAAAGCCGGTATCGGCGACGACCCCACTAGCCGTGGCCGACGACGGCGCAAATCCCGTCCATGTCGTCGCGGCCAGGGCCGCGACCAGGGACCACTGCAGGTGTGTCATGGTCGTGCGGCCCCCGGCTGGATTCCGGGTGGGGCGGCGTGGAGGGCCCGCTCGACGGTGCCGTCCCGCCCGTAGATGTCATCCCGGAACTGTATGGATCCGTCGGCATCGGCCCAGGCCGTCCAGTAGAGGATGTGAACGGGTATGGGCTCGGCAATCCGGATCGTCGTCTCGGTTCGACTGTCGAGTGCCGAATCTATGCCATCCTTGGTCCAGGCGGGATTATCGCGCAGTACGTAGGCCAGCAGGTCGAGGGGCTTCTCCAGCCGGAT
Organism: Gemmatimonadota bacterium; assembly: GCA_037388885.1. GTDB lineage: Bacteria > Gemmatimonadota > Gemmatimonadetes > Longimicrobiales > RSA9 > JARRJS01. The sequence goes on along the minus strand of JARRJS010000066.1, from coordinate 14,856 downwards.
GCACCCGTGGCTGAATCCCCGGGCCGATCTACTGAACAGCTGACGGGCGGGCGTGTCGTGCAGGTAGACGTTGTACGGGTTCGGGAACATGAACTTCATCTGTCCCAGCGCGTTCCACGGGCCGGGCCGCTGGCGGATACGGTAGGGGAAGCGGCTTGCGTCCACCGGTCTCCAATCGATGGTGGCCGGGTCGATGGGCACGTTTCCCGTCAGGCTCAGCACCTCCATGTTCTGTCGGGTCAGGTAGGCGGGATCCTTCCTGACCAGCGGCAGGATCTCCCGGACCGCGATGCTCGTCGGCACGTTCCAGTAGGGGTTGAGGACGACGTATCGCATCGTGTCGCTGAAGACGGGCGTCGCGTGATACCTCTGTCCCACCACCACGCGCATCTTCAGGGCGGTGGAAGTGGATTCGACGGCGGTCAGGGTGAAATCCGCGATGTTCACCACGATATAGCGGCGGCCCAGATCCTCCGGCAGCCACCGCCATCGTTCCATGTTCGCTTCGATCTGTGCGATCCGATCCTTCACGGGCACGTTGAGTGCCGCCAGCGTGGCGGGCCCGACCGCGCCGTCGACATCCAGCCCTTGATGACTCTGGAACCTGCGCACGGCGTCGGCGAGAGCCGTGTCGAACGTATCCGCCTGGGCCAGAGCGTCGTGCAGCGCGCCGGTCGCTGCCAGACGCCGCCGCAGGACTGCGACACGTGCGCCGGAGCTGCCTACCTCCAGCTTCGGGCCCGCCGGCACCTGAGGCCACCCGCCCGAGTCCGCCATCTCTCGATAACGGGCCAGGGCGTCTCGCAGTCCGAAGTACTCGCGTCTGTCCGGAAGCAGGCTACGCAGGGCCGCGCCGATCCCGTCGTTCAGGAGTGCCGTATCCAGCACGGCGACCAGGTCGCGCTCACGCCGGACGGCCGTCCACGCCGGGTGAATGGAGACCGGGTCCACGCGTCCCGACACGAGGTGCGCCCCATACACCAGGAAGGCGTCGCTGGCCAGCAGGTCGAGGTCTACGAGGGCCGCGACGTCTGCCCTCCCGAGCCGACGTGCCTCCACGACTCGCTGCAGGGTGGAACGGATCGCCGACAGGTGGTAGTCCTCGGGGTTCAGGCCCTCGCGCCGGGCAGACTCGATCGATTCCAGCAGGGCGTTGACCCGGGGGAGTGGGCCCCGGTCATCGCTCCAGGCGGGCACGTAGGTCCGGCGCTCGTAGAACTGCGGCAGGGCGGTGCGGGAGTAGATGGGATCTCCGGACACGACGAGGCCGGCGGAGCCGACGGCCTCGAGTCGCTCCCGCAGCGCTTCGCGCACGCGGTCGACCGGGCGTCCGGCGACCTGTGCCCGCGCGACCGGTGCCGGTCCGAGCGTGGCTACCGTCACCGACAGGATCACCACTCCCAGCCGCCGAAATCGGTTCCCCGGAGCGCCGAAACCCGTCACCATTCTCGCCTGATGCCTGCCTGATGTCGCCGGCGCCTCGCCGACCATTCTGCCTGCACTCAACGGCAGCAGATAAATTCATCGACCGAAGTCCCTGGATCAAGCCCACGTCCGATGGCCTGCGGCGGGTGTGTCCCCTTTCCAGCCTGCGCGGAGGGGGCCCCGCCTCCTGCCCGCCCCTCAGTGACCCTCCTCCCCGTGCGGCTCGCCAATCCCCGCGGCCTTTGCGGCGGCAAGCCAGGCTTCGTACTGCCGCGCCGTCATGTGGGGGAACCGGCCGATGAACGCGACGATGTCCCAGAGCGTCGAGTCGGCGTGCGTCGAGCCGAACGCGGGCATGCCGGTCATCTTGATGCCGTGCTTGGCGATCCAGAAGATCTGCTTGTTGCCCAGGTCGTTGACCGCGTCGTCCAGCTTGGGCGGCTCCGGGTTGAGCCCCTGCCCGACGACGCCGCGGTCGCGTCCGGGCGCGGCGTGACACTGGGCGCAGGTCCCTTCGTATTCCGAGGCGCCGACGAGTAGGCTCATGGAGTCTGCGCCCAGGTTCGCGGGCACCTGCACCTTGCCGGAGTGCGCCGCCACGGAGCGGTCGCTCGTGTGGCTCAGGATGGCACGGACGAACCCGGGATCCTTGTGTGTCGCCGCGACGTCGTAGGCGCCCGACTGGATCACGATCGCGGCGAGGACGACGGCCACGATCAGGACGGTCAGGATGCCCCAGAACCAGTAAACGAACCGCGATTGTCGCATGGGTCGCTCCTTCTACGTTAGCGCAGGTCACCATTGGCAGCCGCAAATTGCATGCTGAGAAGGGGGCGCTTCACGCTTGATCTCCTCGTTTCACGTTCCCAAAGGCCATTCGACGCGCCGGCCATTGGTTCCTTTGTTCCGTTCTCAGCGAGCCATGGTTGTATCAATTCCCCGCATGGCATTAGATTCGTGGACGACAATCGTGGGAGACAAAATCTACCACATCCGCGTTTTCTGACCTGTCGAAGAGCCCACGTACACCGAGCCAGCCCCAGTATCGTCATTCACCTCGAGTTCCCTCTACATGCTTCGGAACTAACCCGGCCGTGCTCGATTGCGCCCGCCACCGCGTGACGGGAATTGACCCTTCATGAGCGCAGAAAGCGCCCGCTCGCCACTGAGATTGACGACTCGCATCAGCCTGATGAATAAGCATATACGCCTCCATCGCCGGACCGCTGCGTGGGCGTTCCTGCTCCTCGTCCTCGCGGTCGGGGAGGGCGTGGACGCATCGAATGCCCGGGCCCAGTCGGCCTCGCTTCAGGGGATCGTCCTGGATGCGTCCAACACACAGCCGGTCCGGGGCGCCACGGTGACGCTCAAGCAGGGCGAGCAGGAGGTTCGCGGGGTGGAGACCGACCGCAATGGCCTGTTCCAGTTCAGCGGGATCGAGCCGGGACGCTATACGCTCCGGATCGAGGCGCTGGGGTATGTCACCCACGAAGAGACGCTCGTTCTGAAGAGCGGGGAGACGCGGACGGCCAATCGCTCGTTGAAGGTGGAACCCGTACAGCTCGAGGGCATCAACGTGGTGAGCCAGGGGGCCGGCGCGGTACGGCGGAAGCTCGGCGTGCAGATCATCACGTCACAGGAGCTTGCCCAGATCCCGACGCCTGCGGCAACGGGTGACCTGATGAGTTACCTGAAAACACAGCCGGGCGTGGTGGGGACGGGAGACCGGGGTGGACAGCTCTTCATCCGGGGCGGCACGCCGTCGCAAAACCTGGTGTTGATGGACGGGATGCTGGTCTACGAGCCGTTCCACATCACCGGGCTGTTCTCGGCCTTCCCGGAAAACCTGATCCAGAGCGCCGACTTCCTTCCGGGCGGTTTCGGTGCGAAGTACAGCGGTCGGATGGGTTCCGTGCTCGACGTCCAGATGCGCGACGGCGACCGGCACGAGACCAAAGCGACGGGATCCGTCAGCCCCTTCCTGGCCGCGGCCTCCGTCGAAGGGCCGTTTTTCCAGAAGGGTCGGGATTCGTACCTGGTGTCGATACGGCGCTCGTTGATCCAGGAGACGAGCCCGTGGCTGTATGGGCAGAAGCAACTGCTCGGCTTCGACAGCGAGTATTTCAGGACGAGCGAGCTCAGTCCGGACGGCGGTGCTCGCTGTGCCCTGACGCTGTTTCGCAGCCGCGACCGGGGAGGTCTCGACCCCAACGACCCCGTGTCGCATGTCGGCTGGACCAATCTCGTGATCGGTGGGCGGTGCACCAAGCTGGTGGGCGCGACCTTCGTGGACGTGAAGTTCGGCCGCTCCGCTCTCAGCAGCGAAGCAGTCACGCGGGGCGCATCCAACTTCAGTTCGTCGGCCAGCCAGGTGTTCACGGACGCGGACCTCAGCCGGAAGATCGGCCCCGTGCGGCTCAACTCCGGCGGCCACATCCACCTGGAGGATACGCGCTACGACCTGCGAAACCTGCTTGCGGCGAACGCCAAGGCAGACGAGAGCTGGGGGGAGGTCGGGGTGTATGGCGAGCTCGAGATCCCGGTGGTCGCCGGGCTCCGTCTTCTTCCGGGCGCAACGTTCACCCTCACCGAGGATCGTCGCCCCTTCGTCGAGCCACGCCTGCGGGCGACGTGGCAGGTGGAGCCTTTGGACGGGGAGCTGAACGGAGCGGTGGGGCTGTACGAGCAGCAGCTCGCCGGGATCAGCGACCAGCGGGACGCCAGCTCCGTATTTACGGCCTGGGTGCGGACTCCCCCGGGCGCGCGGATGCGGTCGTTGCACGCGCAGGCGAGTTGGGAGCAGAGCCTCGGCGGCGGGCTCTCCTACTCCGTGGACGCCTACTACCGGAAGATGTCCGACATCACCGTGGCTACCTGGAGCACGAGCGCGCAGTTCGTCCCGGACCTGGCCGTGGCGAATGGCCGCAGCCGCGGCGCGGACGCGCGGATCGAGCTTCGGCATGGGCCGCTCTACCTCTTCGGCGGGTACGCCTATAGCTGGACGGAGTACAGTTCGGCCCAGGACGCCTTCAGCGTGTGGTTCGGCCAGCCGGTGCAGACCTATCACCCGCCGCATGATCGCCGCGACCAGGTGAACGCACTGGCCAGCCTCGTGCTCGGCCGCTACACCCTCTCGGCTTCCTTCGAATACGGCTCCGGCTTCCCGTTCACCCGACCCATCGGCTTCGACCAGCTGATCGATTTCCGGACCGACACGAACGAGCTGCCCGATGTCCGACGCACGTTCGGCGAGACGCAGGTGTTGCTCGAGCGGCCGTACAACGGCCGCCTCCCTCCCACGCATCGTCTGGACATCTCGGTGAAGCGGCCCGTGGACATTGGCTCGCAGGAGATCCAGCTTCAGGCAGGCGCGATCAACGTGTACGACCAGACGAACATCTTCTACTACGACGTCTTCACCGGTCGGCGAATCAACCAGCTCCCCTTGACGCCCTATGTGTCCGTGAAGCTCCAAACCCGCTCCCCCTCCCGGCCATGAGCGGCCTGGGATGGTCCCGCGCCGGACGGGCGGCGGTGATGCGCCGGCCCCGCTTGACGATTTCTATCCTGCTGGCGGGGATGCTCGTGGGACCGCTCGCCGGCGCGTGCGATTACCCCTTCGATCCGTTCCAGCAGAACACAATCGGCCCTTTCACCATCTTCGGCACCCTGGACCTGAGTGCCGATACGCAGTGGATCCGGGTGATGCCCATCCGCCACAACATCTTCGCCGGGCCGGAGCCGATCGACGCCACCGTCACGCTCGAGAATGTGGGCACAGGCCAGGTGGCCACGCTGCACGATTCGCTCTTCGACTTCGCCGACCAGGGGCTGAACACCGTCGGCTACGCGCACAACTTCTGGACCGACGAACCGTTGGAGCCGGGGGCAAGCTACCGGCTGACGGCCACGCGCTCGGACGGGGAGGCGACCACCGCGGATGTCCGGATGCCGATGGAGCCCGGGATCTACCTCGATTACGGCACCACCGACCATCAGGGCGGCAAGTTGCTGAACTGGGTCTACCTGCAGACGGACCACGTGGTGTACCTGGATGTGGTCTACTCGGTGTGGAACACGGTCCGGCACCACTCCGATGACCCGGTGCCGGCGCGCCAGCAATTGCACTATGCCGCCCCTGGGGTCCGTGGGTACCTGATACCTCACGACACGTTGCGGCGCCAACCCCCCTACCACGACATGCGCAGGCTGCAGGTGCGGTTTGTGGTGGCGGACTCCTCCGGCTGGCCCTACGTGCCCGGTTTGTCAGCCACGCAAATTGCCGTCCCCGGCAAGCTCCCGACCAACGTCAAGAACGGTTTCGGCTTCGTGGGCGGCATAGCCACGCGGAACTTCCCCGTCCTCACCTGCGCCGTGGTTACCCCGCATCCCAATGGCGTGCAGCAATGCGTTGCCGATCTGAGGGACAGCACTACCTCCGTCGTCGGCCACGTCGTGCGCCCGGATTGCACCACGTACAGGGAGTTGCCCGACATCTTCCTCACCGAAAAGTTCGCAGATGGAGCCGTGTACTTCTACCAGTGGAAGGCGAGCTGGGCCGGCGACTACCGCTTCGACGGACTCGAACCGGGGACGGACCTGGTGCTCCAGTTCCCCGACAACCCCGACGCCACGATGCAGTTGCCGGTGCTAGGCCCGGGCGAGCAGTACGAGGTGCCCGATGTCGCCCTGCCCAGCGGCTGCACCTCCAGGACGAATCCATGAGCCCGGGCCGTCGGCGCCTCGCTCGGTGGCGAGTACCGCTCGAGGATCCCTCGCCGGACCGGGAACACTGAGTCAGCGCAACCTCTTCAACTGCGCCAACAACCCCTCCAACTCCTTCTGATACGCCGCCAGCACATCCCGATCCCCCTGCGTCGGCGCCGCGTCCGCGCTCTGCGCGGCGGTGGCGAGGCTCGCCAGCGTCCCCGCGATGGTCGCGAACCCCGGGTCGCCGGCGTTCAGCGCCCGCAGCCGGTCCGCGGTTCGCCCGCTCGTGTGCGCCTTGAGCCGCTGCGCCACCATTTCGTGTGCCGCCACAGCGCGCTCCATGGTGGAGTCCACGGCCTGCGTGAAGGAGAGCTGCTCCTGTAGCGCCGTGTCCGACACATCCACCCGCGGGTCCAGCTTCACCGTGAGCGCTGCCTCCTTCGTCTGTCCGTTCGCTTCCAGCGTCACCGTGTACTTCCCGGGCAGCACCAGCGGCCCCCGGGGCTCCAGCGGCGTGTGCTTCTGCCAGATAGCCGCGATGGAGTAACTGTACGACAGCGCCTTCGGCCGCGGGTAGCGCAGGTCCCACACGAACCGGTGCAGCCCGGCGCTCGCCGACAGCGTCTGCGGCGTGCCCAACCAGCCTTTCTGGAAGTAGCGGTTGGCGGGCAGGTGTTCGGGCTTCTCGTCGCTGGAGAACTTCCGCACAAGCGTCCCCGCGGCGTCCCGGATCGTGAGCGTCACGGGGCCCTGCGCGTCAGTGCGCAGCCAGTAGTCGATGACGGCGCCGGTGGGCGGGTTCTGGGCCACGGGCGTGGACGGCGGCCAGGGCGTGTCCTTGTTCTCGCTCTCCCGCAGCCGGATGGTGGTGGCCGGGTCGAACAGGTGCGCATCCTCGTCAGTGATTTCGTCGGACATCTGCCGCAGCGACGACACGTCGTCCAGGACCCAGATGCCGCGGCCCTGCGTGGCGACGATCAGGTCGTTGCCGTGCACGCGGATGTCGCGCACCCACGTCGTCGGAAAGCCCTTCGACAGCGACTGCCAGTTGGCGCCGTCGTCCAGCGAGACGTACACGCCGCGGTTGGTGCCGGCGTACAGCAGCCCCGGCTTCACCGGGTCCACGCGCACGACGCTCACGTACTGGTCCTTCGGCAATCCGTAGTCGATGCGCTGCCAGGTCTGGCCGCCGTCGGTGGTGCGCAGCGCCATGGGTTCGAACCGGTCCAGCCGGTGCAGGTCCACGGCGACGTAAGCGATGCTGCTGTCGAACGGCGACGGCTCCACGTCGTTGATGCGGGCCCAGGTCGGGATGTCCGGCGGCGTCACGTTCGTCCAGTGGCCGCCGTCGTCGTGGGTGACCTGGATGAGGCCGTCGTCGGTGCCGACCCAGATCAGACCCTTGGACAGCGGCGAGGGCGCGATGTCGTAGATTACGCCGAAACCGCAATCCCGCGCGCCTTCGAGGTTCGGGTCCTGGCAGTCCTTCGCGCCCTTCTTCGCACCGCTCAGGTCCGGGCTGATCACCTGCCAATGGTCCCCGTTGTCCGTGGTCTTAAACAGCACCTGCGAGCCCATGAACAGCGCGTGGGGTGGGAAGGGCGAGAAGACCAGCGGCGTGATCCAGGTGTAGCGGTACTTCACGGTCGTGGGCCGTGCGCCGTAGCTGGACACCGGCCAGGGCGAGATCTCCGCCGACTGCCGCGTCGATTCCTGGAAGCGCGACGTGTGCCCGCCCAGCCCGCTGCCGAACACCAGCTCCGGGTCGCCCGGTTTGGGCAGCATGTCGTCCCGCTCGTCGCCGCCCACCGGGTGCCAGTCCCGCTCGTCGATGACGCCGTACGGCCCGCGGCTCACCAGCTCCACCGTACCGTTGTCCTGCTGGCCGCTGTAGATGTGGTACGGGAAGCGGTCGTCCACGCCCAGGTGGTAGAGCTGCCCCGTCGGCTGGTTGTACCAGCTCGACCACGCCTTGCCGCCGTTCAGCGTCACGGCCGCGCCCTGGTCCGCCCCGGCGATGATGTGCGTCGGATCTTTCGGGTTGATCCAGATGTCGTGGTAGTCGTCGCCGCCCGGCGAGCCCTTGAACACCGTGAACGTGTGCCCGCCGTCGTGGGACACGCGGATGGACTGCCCGGTCATGTAGATCGTGGCCGAGTCGTCCGGCGCGACGGTCACGCGGCCGAAGTAGCTGCTGCCCAGAGCCGCGTCGTCGTTGGTCTGCGTCCACGTCGCGCCACCGTCGTGCGAGCTGTAGATGCCCGTCTTGCCGGCCGGGCCCGTCAGGCTGGACAGTGTGCCCTCGATGGCGACAGTCGCGTAGACGATGCGGCCCGCCGAGCCGCGCGCCACGCCCAGCCCGATGCGGCCCACCATGCCCTGCGGGAAGCCGTGGCCCTCCAGCCGCTGCCAGTGCACGCCCTCGTCCGTGGACTTGTAGACGCCCGAGCCGGGACCCGCCTGCGGCTGGAAGTAGTCCAGCCACGGGTGCATGTGCATCTGCCACGCGGCCGCGTACACGACGCTGGGGTGCTCCGGGTCCCACGCCAGGTCCACCGCGCCCACCGTGTCACCCAGCGCCAGCACGTGCTGCCAGTGCGCGCCGCCGTCCGTCGTCAGGTACACGCCGCGCTCCGGGTTCGGCCCGAACACGTGGCCCAGCGCCGCCACCAGCACGCGCTGCGGGTCCTTCGGGTCGATGAGGATGGCGCCGACGTGGCGGGTCGCGTCCAGCCCGACGTTCTTCCAGGTCTGGCCGCCGTCGTCCGATCGGTACACGCCGTCGCCCGCCATGATGTCGTAGCGCGCCGCCACCTGACCGGTGCCCACGTAGATCACGTTGGGGTTCGACGGCGCGATGGCCAGGGCCCCGATGGCCGAGGACGTCTGGTGCTGCATCAGCCCCTGCCAGGTGCGCCCCGCGTCCGTCGTCTTCCACACCCCGCCGCCCGCGCCGCCGAAGTAGTACGTGTTGGGCTGGTCCGGGATGCCCGCGGCCACCGTGGCCCACCCCGCACGGTACGGACCCACGAAGCGCCAGGCGGCGGGGGTGGGGGGCGTGGGGGTGTCCGGGGACTGGGCGCGTGCCGGCTCCGCCGTCAGGATCAAAGCGGCGGAAGCGCCGAGGAGCAGAACGAGCGAAGCGCGCGAGGTATTTTCGGTCATGAGGTCATCTCGGGGGGCAGCGTGGACCGGCGGCCGTGATCACGCCTGCGGACACAGGTAACAGGTACAGGTACGGGAACGGAAACATCATGAAACGGAAGACACGGAAGAACGGAAGACACCGAGCGTCGCCGGTCCGGAAGGATTCCGGGCAGGGCCGCCGTCTGGTCTCTGACAGATTCGATCATTCTGGTTTTGCGTATCCGGGGATCGTGGGGTTCGGGCCGACATCCCGGCGCGTCACGGACACCGACGGCGGGTGACGGTCTTTTTCAACTCTTCGCGGTTTTCCGTGTTCTCCGTTCTTCCGTGATCTCCGTGTCAAGCCTTTGACCTCGAACGCCTGCCCGTCATTCGCGATTAGCGCCCACCGCCCACCGCAGGTAGCGGGCCAGGTTCAGCGAAGCCGAGCCAAGGAATCGCCATGGTCAGGTTCAGCACCCATCCCTCGACTATGGCAGGAACCTCGGTCATCGTTGCGTGTTCTCACGGGGAGATCCGCACCGTCCGGCTCACTACGCCCGTCGTCGCGGCCCGCACCGCCTGCCCCGGTTGCTCCCCGCCCACCGAGATGGTCACGGCTCCCGGCAGCAGCACCGTCTTCCCCTCCGGGTCCACCACACTCAGCGCCGCCGCGTCCAGCGCGAACCGCACTGTCCGGGTCTCACCAGCCGCCAGGTGGATGCGTTTGAAGTCCTTCAACGCCCGGATCGGCACGCGAAACCGCGCATCGGGATGCGCGACGTAGAGTTGGACCACTTCGTCGCCCGCGCGCTCGCCTGTGTTGGTCACGTCCACCACTACGCTGTCGGTCGCCGTGCCGCCGGCCGCCGCAGCGCCATCGCCGGCCCCACCATTGAGTTGCGCCGGCACCCGCAGGTTGGCGTACGCGAAGGTCGTGTAGCTCAATCCGTAGCCGAACGGGTACAGCGGCGCGCCCTCGAAGTACCGGTACGTCCGGCCGTCCATGTCGTAGTCCCGGAACGGCGGCAGGTCCTTCACCGACCGATAGACCGTGACCGGCAGCCGCCCGCTCGGATTCACGTCCCCGAACAGCATGTCCGCCAGCGCCTCACCCCCCGCCTCGCCCGGGTACCACGCCTGCACGATAGCGTCCACGTGCTCGGCCGCCCACGGCACCGCCAGCGCGCTGCCCGACATGAGCACCAGCACCGTCGGCTTGCCGAGCGCCGCCACCTTCTCCAGCAATGCCTGCTGCGGCGCGGGCAGCCCCAGGATCGTGCGGTCGCCGTGGTTGAAGCCCGGCAGCTCGACGTCGTTCTCCTCGCCCACCAGCGACGGAGACAGGCCCAGCACCAACACGACGGCGTCCGCCTGGCGCGCCGCCGCGAGCGCCTCGCCCGCCAGGTTGCGACCCGGCACCGCCCACACCAGGTGCGCTTCCGGGTTGGGTCCGTAGTTGGAGTAGTCGATTCCGATGAGGTACGACCGGTCGGCCTCCAGCCGCACGTCGAACGTCCGCTTCTGCGGCACGTGACGATCCGCGTAGTCCAGCCGCAGCGAGTCCTGGAACCATACCTTCGCCCGGTTCATGGCCGTGAAGCCGATGCGGTACACGCCGCTCACCGGCGCAGTCAGCCGACCCGTCCACCGCACCGCGAAGCTGTCCGCCAGCAGCCCCGTCACCGGCGTGTCGTCCAGCCACGTGAAGTCGATGACGCTGTCCACGCGCGTGAAGGCAGGCGCGCCGGTGAAGTCGATGTTGTCGAAATACTGGCCGCGCAGGCCGCTGGAACGTACGCCGGGCGCCGACCCCGTCCCGGAAGCGGGCGGCCCTCCGGAAGGCTGACGTACGCCGGAATCCCGCCGTCCACCGGCCGTCCCCCTGTCTCCCTGTCTCCCCGTCTCCCCGTCACCTGAGGGCGCCAACCGATCGGCAGGAATCCGAATAAGCCGCTTCACACCATCCGCCAACTCGCTCCCGACCGCATACACCACCCGCCCTCCAGAGGGCGCCAGTACTTTCCGGATGCCCTTCACCGGATAGCTCCACGCCACCGGCGTCCCGTTGTACTCGCCCACCAGCACGTCGTACGCCCGGGCGTCCGGCCCGATCACGGCCACCGTGCCGAGCGATTTCGACAGCGGCAGCACGCCGTCGTTCTTGAGCAGCACGATGGACTCGCGGGCGGCCCGGAGCGCCAGCGCGCGATGCGCGGGCGAGGCGACGACGTCGTAGGGGATCGTGTCCCAGGGCACGACGCCGGAGTCCGCGAACAGCCCCAGCCGCAGCCGCGCCTTGAGCAGCCGCAGCACCGCCGTGTCCACCTCCGCCTCGGTGGCCAGCCCCTGGTTCACCACGTCCACGAGCTTCGGGTACGAGTCGCCGCAGTTCAGGTCCGTGCCGGCCTTGAGCGCCAGCGCGGCGGCCTTCACCTGCGAGTCGGTGAAGTGGTGCTGCTTGAAGAAGTCGTTCAGCGCCCAGCAGTCGCTCACGACGTAGCCGCCGAACCCCATGCGCCCGCGCAGAATCGTGTCCAGCAGCACGTCGCTGGCGCAGTCCGGCGTGCCCCGGAACGCGCTGTAGGCGCACATGACCGAGGCCGCGCCCGCGTGCACGGTGCTCTCGAACGCCGGCAGGTACGTGGACCACAGGTCCTGCTCGCTCGGGTCCATGCTCATGGAGTGGCGCGCCGGCTCGGGCCCGTCGTGCACTGCGTAGTGCTTCGCCGTGGCCAGCGTCTTGAGCCAGTGGGGGTCGTCGCCCTGCATGCCCCGCACGAACGCCACACCCATGCGCGACGTCAGCATCGGGTCCTCGCCGTACGTCTCCTGCCCCCGGCCCCAGCGCGGGTCCCGGAAGATGTTGATGTTGGGCGAGAAGAACGTTAGGCCCTGGTAGATGTCACGACGTCCGCGCCGCACGAACGCCGCGTGCTTGGCCCGGGCTTCGTCGGAGATGGCCGTCGCGACACTGTGCATGAGGGAGTCGTCGAACGTAGCCGCGAGGCCGATGGCCTGCGGGAACACCGTCGCCTTGCCCGCCCGCGCCACCCCGTGTAGCGCCTCGCTCCACCAGTTGTATGCCGGGATGCCCAGCCGCGGGATCGCCGGCGCATCGTAGCGCGTCTGGGAGACCTTCTCTTCAAGGGTCATTCGGGTGAGCAGGTCATGGGCGCGCACGTCAATGGGGAGGGAGGGGTCCTCGTAGGCGGGTTTCTCTGCGCACGCGGCCAGGGCCAGCACGATCAGCGCCAGGACAGTGATTGCGCTCTGTCTTCCGAGCATGTGATGGCCTCAGCGCACAGTTGAGGAAATCAACGACATTTTACCGCGGAAAACGCAGAGAACGCAGAGGGCACAGAGTCCCGGTGAATGAGCGTGTCCGGAGAATGCCGGCCGCGCAGGGTGAGCCGGCTCCGTGTTTTGCGTTTCCCGATCCACTTTCCTGCGGAAATACCACCCACCAGCACGACAACCCCCAAAAGAAAAGAAAATGTTCGACATCCCGTCTACCTGACTCACCCCGGGAAATCCCCGCGCCAAAAAACCCTCCGCGTCCTCTGCGTTCTCCGCGGTGAGCTTCTTCCGGGCATGTCGGTTCGCCTGCCCGCATTCGCGACTAGCGCCAACAGAGCCCTCTCTCCCATCATGTTGCATGACCAGACTGCTCCCGACCAGCCTGCTCCTGCTTCTTGCCGGCACAACGGCGCTCTCCTGCGGCCGATACGTGTCGGAGGGCCCGGCCGTCCTCGAGCTCAACGGCGGCTGGCATTTCCGGGAGGTCGGGACGCCGGCCACGGGAGGCGCCGCCCCTGACACCGGGCAGCTCGCGCAGGACACCGCCGGCCCTGCCCCCGACACCACCTGGCGCCCTGCCCACGTCCCCGGCACCGTCCACATGGACCTGCTGGCTGACTCGGTCATCCCCGACCCGTTCTACGGCACCAACGAGTCGAAGCTGCAGTGGATCGGGCGGCGGGACTGGGAGTACGCCACGACGTTCGGCATCCCGTCGTTCGTCTTCCGCCACCGCCATTTCGAGCTGCGATTCGGCGGCCTGGACACCTACGCGGACGTGCGCCTCAACGGCCGGCCTGTGCTTCGCGCCGACAACATGTTCCGTACCTGGACGGTCGACGTCACGAAGCAGGTGCGCCCGGGCTCCAACCGCCTGGATATCGTGTTCCACTCGCCCATCCCGCGGGAGGACAGCATGGCGGCGGCGTTCCCCTACAGGCTGCCCGCCGGCAACGACCCGCATGGCACCCGCGTGTTCACCCGCAAGGCGGCGTACCACTACGGCTGGGACTGGGGCCCGCGCTTCGTCACCGCCGGCGTCTGGCGGCCCGTGCTGGTGCGCGCCTGGAGCGGCGTCGTGCTGCGGGATGCGTTCATCCGGCAGAACACGCTCACCGATACCCTCGCCACGCTCACCGCCCACGTCACCGTGCAGGCGGACACGACGACGGACGGCACCCTCGTCGTGCGCAGCCCGGATCACGCGTTCCCGAAGGTGCAGCGAAGCGTGCACCTCGAGCCCGGCGACAACGACGTCGCCCTCGACTTCGCCATCCCCCGTCCGAAGCGCTGGTGGCCCAACGGCCTGGGGCCGCACCCACTCTATACGGTCATCGCGGACATCCAGGCGGCCGGCGCGCGCGACACGCTCAGCCGCCACATCGGGCTGCGCACCCTGGAGGTGGTGAATCGGCCCGACAGCATCGGCCGCAGCTTCTACGTCCGGGTGAACGGTGTGCCGGTCTTCATGAAGGGCGCCAATTATATCCCGCAGGACCACTTCACGCCGCGCGTCGACCGCGCCCGCTACGCCGCGCTGTTTCGGGACGTCGTCGACTCCCACATGAACATGCTGCGGGTCTGGGGCGGCGGCATCTACGAGCGGAACCTGTTCTACGACCTGGCGGACGAGAACGGCATCCTGGTCTGGCAGGACTTCATGTTCGCCAACGGCATGTACCCCGTCACGCCGTCGTTCCTGGCCAACGTGCGGGTGGAGGCGGAGCAGCAGGTGAAACGGCTGCGCAACCACCCCAGCCTGGCCCTGTGGTGCGGCAACAACGAGATCCGGGAGGGCTGGGAGAACTGGGGCTGGCAGCGTCAGATGGGCTACTCGCCCGCCGACTCCGCCGCCGTGTGGACCGGCTACGTGCAGCTGTTCGATCAGCTGCTGCCGTCCATCGTCGACTCGCTGGACCCGGGCGTGTTCTACCACGAGTCGTCACCCACCATCGGCTGGGGGCACCCCGAGTCCATGACCACCGACGACTCCCACTACTGGGGCGTGTGGTGGGGTGGCCAGCCGTTCGACACGCTGCGCACCCTGCTGCCCCGCTTCATGTCCGAGTTCGGCTTCCAGGCCTACCCGCCCTTGCCGACCATCGCGTCGTTCACACAGCCCGGCGACCGCGCCGTGGGCTCGACGGTCATGGACGCGCACCAGAAGAACGCCATGGGCGACTCGACCATCCAGGCCTACATGGCGCGTTGGTTCCGCCCGCCGCAGAGCTTCGACCGCTTCGTCTACCTCAGCCAGGTGCTCCAGGCCGAGGGCCTGAAGATCGCCTTCGAGGC
>JARRJS010000065.1:0-15797 GCA_037388885.1 Gemmatimonadota bacterium | reverse complement strand
CGCGACCGTTTCCTCCGCAGCTGCCTTCTTCTTCCCCTTCTTCCCCTTCTTCTTCGATGCCGTTTCCTGGGCGGCCGCCTCGGCGATCACCTCCTCCAGGAACGCGTTCTCTACGTCCAGATCTTCTGTCGCCGCGACTTCCTCTTCCGCGGCTTCCTCTTCCACGGCTTCCTCTTCCGCGGCTTCTTCTTCTGCGGCTTCTTCCTGCTGCGCCGCTTCCTTCAGGTCTGCGGGCGTGACCACCAGGTCCACTTCGAACGGGAAGATGATGTCGTCAACCGGCTTCGTGGCCGCGTCCACCGGTTCCTGCGGCTCCGCGTCGTCCGACTCGGGCTCCGACTCGACCTCCAGGTCCGGCTCGATCCGGTCGTCCGGCTCCGATTCGCCGACGTCCCGCTTGATCTCCACCTCCTCTTCTTCCGGGAGGTACAACTCGAAGCCGGGCTCCGTTGGCCACATCCGAGGTCCGGTTTGCCGTTCCTTTCCCTTCTTCTCCGAGGCATCGGCCTGCTCGGGCTTTGGCCCGGCCTTCGCGGTCTCGGGGTCGGGCACCGGATCGCCCGTTTCCAGAACCTGGATGTCGTCACCGACGCGGATGCGGCCGTGCCCCATGTGAACGACGTTCTGGCCGAAGCAAACTCCGCCGTCGAAGGTCCGATACGTGGCGAGGGTCTCGAGTGGTTCGGGGCCGCGCTCGCCCGTCTGTTGATCCGTGGTGACAATGACGCAGCGGGAGCACGGCTTGACGACATCTAACTCCATGTCGGACACACGGATACGTCGCCAGGTATCCTCGACGTGGGGACCGCCGATGCCGCTCACGACGAGGTTGGGGCGGAACCGGTCCATGGCGACCGGCTCCGAAAGGCGCCGGTTCAGCTCCTCCAGCGACTCTTCGGAGGTGAGCAGCAGCGGGAATCCGTCGGCGAAGGCCACCTGGGCCGTGCGGCCGACGTGGGCGCGGTCGACGGACCGAGCAGATTCTTCCGGCATGTACACCAGCCGGCACGGCGTCTTGAGCACCTCGCCCAGCCAGCGGTTGGCGTCCTCCGACACGGCGCGGGCGGCCACGGTGTCGTCCCAGATGGTGACGGGCTCGCTGGCGCCCGGCTCCGGCTCGAGCGGCACCGCCACGGGCGATTGCATGGGCACGGACAGGATCAGCCGATCCGCCTGCATTTCCACGGAGATCTCGGCCATGCCGGGGTAGTCCCGCTGGGTCATGAACCGTCCGTCCGGGTCCACGATCATCCAGCGGCGATCGTAGCGGAGCCCGAAGGCATCGAGCTCCCACACGTCGCGGTCGAAGCCGCCGAGCGACTTCACCGGATAGATACGTATGCGGACCAGCGTTGGTTTTTGCGCCATCGTTGAAGAACGGTCAAAGCTCGTGGGGACGGAGTTCAATATAGGGCGGCGAAGCGAAATGGGTAATCGCTGGGTTCCGTCCCGGGTTCCCGGGTGACACCTGCGGTTGCACAAACGCGTTGCTCGGAGGAAGAGCTGGACCGATCTTGGAAGCATGGATTCCACGAACGACGCTCCGTTCGGTCAATTTGCCGCAGCTATCGAGGCCGAGCTGCGCGTGGAAACGGACGAAGCGCGCCGGGAAAAGGCGACGAGCTACGTCCCGTCCACCCTCGAGGTCCTGGGCGTGCCCGCGCCGGCCCTGCGGGTTGTGGTACGCCGATACACCAGCCAGCTGGCCGATGCCCCGCCGGAAGATGTCGTGGCCCTGGCGATCGAGCTGGTGAATCGTCGCACACACGAAGGCCGACAGACCGGCTGGGAGATCGTGGGGCGGCGGCGTGACGCCATGGCCCTGCTGGACCGCGACCTGCTGGAGCGGCTGGGCCGGGGCAACGACAACTGGGCATCGGTGGACGGATTCGCCGTCACGCTGTCGGGCGTGGTCTGGCGACAGGGCGGCATCACGGACCAGGACATCGCCGACTGGGCGGCGTCGCGCGACCGGTGGTGGCGACGCACGGCGCTGGTATCCACAGTCCCGTTGAACAAGAAATCGCGTGGCGGGACGGGCGATGTCCCCCGCACCCTGGCCGTCTGCGAGCGGTTGGCGAAGGACCGGGAGCCGATGGTGGCCAAGGCGCTGTCGTGGGCCCTGCGCGACATCGTACCCCGTGACCGACATGCGGTGGAGCGTTTCCTGGATCGACATGGCGAAGTTCTGCCTGCACTCGTGAAGCGAGAGGTGCGTAACAAGCTGGAAACGGGCCGCAAGTCCGGATAGGGGTTTCCTCCACCCATTGCGGCTTTATTCTTCGAGAGGGACTCCTTTCCACGAGGAAGGTCTTCATGCGACATCGATACTCCACGCCCCTGTTGGTGCTCGCGTTGGTGGCTGGCTGTGCCAGCGGCGGCGCGGGAAACGGCGACAGCGCGCCGAGAGCGCGTCGTTCATCGGACATCATCACGGCGGAGGAACTCCAGCAGGCCACGGGTTTGAGCACGGCATACGACGCCGTGCAGCGACTGCGCCCGCAGTTTCTCCGCATCCGTGGCCCGTCCACCATCGCGGGAGCGGAGGGCCCCAGGGTATACGTGAACGGCATGGAGCGGGGCGGCGTGGACGCGCTGCGCCAGATCGGGATCATGGAAGTGAAGGAAATCCGGTACATCAACGCGCGCGATGCCACCACCAAGTACGGGACGGGCGTGAGCCAGGGTGTCATCGAGGTGACGACACACTAACGGGAGGCCCAACAATGAAGACTTTGAAGCCCACGTGGCTGGCGGCGCTGGCACTGGCCACTCTCGTGGTCGGGTGCGCCACGACGGGAGGCGGCCGGCCCGCGAACCGCGACGTCATCACGGCGGAAGACATACAGAAAGCGCCGCCCGCGAGCACTGCCTACGAGGTGGTCCGGCTGTTGCAACCCCAATTCCTTTATCACCGCGGCGTCCACTCGGTGAACCAACCCGTTGATCCCTCCTCGGGCATCATGGTCTACGTCGACGGCATTCAGGTCGGCGGCGTCGACGAGCTGAAGTCCATTCCGGCCGACAACGTGGAGGAGATCCGCTGGGTAAACGCTCGGGACGCCACCACCAAATACGGCACGAACCATGACTTCGGCGTCATCGAGGTGACCACCAAACACTAGTACTGCCCGGCGGCACGCGTTGCGGACGCGAGGCTGACCACGCATCCATTATGAGCCCCGGATCGGATCCGGGGCTTGTTTCTCCTCGAGACCCGGAGAAGCCCCGATGCGTTCGTTCGCGCTACGAACCGCGATGCGCGGTTTCGCTGTCCTCGCCCTGCTGGCCTCGACCCTGCCTCTCGCCGCACAGCAGAGCGACTCGTCCCGTGCCGTCACCATCGACGACATGTTCGCGCTCGCCCGCGTTTCCGACCCGCAGATCAGCCCCGACGGGCAGTGGGTCGCGTACACCGTCTCCAGGACCAGCCTCAAGGATGAAGAGTCGAAGACCCGGATCTGGATGGTCCCGGCGTCGGGAGGCAAAGCGCTCCCCATGACCCTCGCCGATCAGTCGGCGGGGCGGCCCCGCTGGAGCCCCGACGGCCGCTACCTGTCGTTCCTGGCCTCGCGGGGCGAAGACGCGAAGACGCAGGTCTGGCTGCTGGACCGGCGCGGCGGCGAGGCGCAACAGCTCACGGACGTGAAGCAGGGCGTCAGCAGCTACAGCTGGTCGCCCGACGGCAAGCGGCTGCTGCTCACCATCAAGGACCCGAGTGTTGCAGACACGGCGTCGGAGAAGCCGAAGACGCGCCCGCCCCACGTCATCGACCGGCTCCAGTTCAAGCGGGATTATGCCGGCTACCTCGACCGCCGGCGCAACCACCTGTACGTCTTCGACCTGGACGGCCACGAGCTTCGGCAGCTCACGTTCGGCGACTACGACGACGGCTCGCCCGTGTGGAGCCCGGACGGTAGCCGTGTCGCGTTCGTCAGCAACCGAACGGCGGAGCCCGACGCGAACGACAACACCGATATCTGGGTCGTGAGCTTGGCCGACACGGCGGCGCACCCCACGCTCCAACGCGTCACCACCAATCCGGGCACCGACAACCAGCCGGCATGGAGCCCCGACGGGCGCACCATCGCGTACACGACGCAGCTCGAGCCGAAGCTCTTCTGGTACGCCACCGCCTACGTCGCCACCGTCCCCGCCGAGGGCGGCCAGCCGCACGTGCTCAGGGCTCTGGACCGCAACGTCTACGAGCTGCATTTCACCGCCGACGGCAGCAGGATCTGGGGCCTGCTGGAAGACGACGGTGCCAACGTCCTGGCCCGCATCGATCCGAACACGGGCGCCGTGGACCGGGTCATCGATGGTGATGTGAGCGTGCGCTCGTACGACGTCGGCCCGAAGGGGTTCGTGGCCGCGCTGGTCTCCAACCCCACCCTGCCCTCGGAAGTCTTTGCGCTGGATGGCGACGGGGCGGCGGTCGGCGCTGCGGCGCGCTCCACCCATCGCGCCAGCCCCGATCGACGATCGAATCTGCGCCAACTCACCTTCACCAACGACTCGATCCTGAAGACGCTGGCCCTCAGCACACCGCGCTTCATCAAGGCGCGCTCGAAGGACGGCACCGAGGTGCACGGCTTCCTGTTCACGCCGCCGGGCTACACCAGCGGGCGACTGCCTACGCTGCTGCGCATCCACGGCGGGCCCACGGCCCAGTTCGACTGGGGCTTCATGTTCGATGCCCAGCTGTTCGCTGCCAACGGGTACGCCGTGGTCATGATGAACCCGCGCGGCTCTACTGGCCGGGGCCAGGACTACTGCAAGGCCATCTTCGCCGACTGGGGCAACAAGGACTTCGACGACGTCGTGGCGGGCGTGGACCGCGCCATCCAGCTGGGCGTGGCCGACCGGGACCACCTGGGCGTAGGCGGCTGGTCCTACGGCGGCATCCTCACCGACCACGTCATCGTGAACACCGACCGCTTCAAGGGCGCCATCACGGGAGCCAGCGAGGTGCTGTACGTGGCCAACTACGGCCACGACCAGTACCAGCATGAGTGGGAGACGGAGCTGGGGCTGCCGTGGAAGCCCGCCGCGCGCAAGGTCTGGGAGCGGATCTCGCCCTTCAACCAGGTGGAAAAGATCCACACACCCACGCTCATCATGGGCGGCGACATCGACTGGAACGTGCCCATCCAGAACTCCGAGCAGCTCTACGAGGCCCTGCGGCGTATCGGCGCCGTGCCCACCCGCCTCGTCGTCTACCCGGGCCAGCACCACGGCATCGCGCTGCCCACGTACCAGAAGGACCGGCTACAGCGCTATCTGGACTGGTACGACCGCTACGTGAAGGGCGACCTGAAGGAGCCGCGCGCCAACTGGGACGGGCGCTGGCCGTGACTCACGGCCGCGCCGTCCATACGGGGACCAGCGGCTTCTCCTACAAGGAGTGGAGGGGCCCCTTCTACCCCGAGGACATCGCCGCCGGCGACATGCTGGCGTTCTACGCCGGGCAGCTTTCGGCCTGCGAGATCAACAACACCTTCTACCGCATGCCGAAGGACAGCGTGCTGGAAGGCTGGGCGGCGCAGACGCCGGACACGTTCCGCTTCGTGCTCAAGGCGTCGCGCCGCATCACCCACTTCAAGCGCCTCAATCCGGAGAAGGAGGTAGGCGACGACCTCGCCTACTTCCTCTCGCAGGCCGCCACCCTGGGGCCGCGCCTGGGCGCCGTGCTCTTCCAGCTGCCGCCCAACTTCAAGAAGGACCTGCCGCGGCTGCGGTCCTTCCTGGACCTGCTGCCGGACGACGTCCGCGCGGCGTTCGAGTTCCGCCACGACTCATGGCTCGAGGATGACGTGTACGAGGCGTTGCGGGAACACGCGGCGGCCCTGTGCATCGCCCAGTCCGACGAGGACACGACGCCGTTCATCGCCACGGCGTCCTGGGGCTACCTGCGCCTGCGCAAGCAGGAGTACGAGGCCGGCGAGCTGGAGGAGTGGGCCGAGCAGGTCGCCGGCCAGGACTGGCGGGAGACGTTCGTGTTCTTCAAGCACGAAGACGGGGCCACCGGACCGAAGCTCGCCGTCGCTTTCAAGGCCCTCTGTGACAGGTAGTTACGATCCGGGGATCCTTCCCGCCTCTGAGGTGCTTGCCCGGTTTCCTGCTCTGGTTTCGGCCCTTCGCGAAGCTTTCGTGGCTCGCTCACGACTGCCAGCATGGTCGCCGGGAGGTTCGCAATCATGTGGCACTCTGCGACCCAGAGCGAGTCCCCGTTCACCACGTGCCAGCCGAGGCGGAAGCGACGCGGCCTCATCGGCGTCGAGCTCGTGGTCTCCGATGCCCACGGCGGCCTGTTGGCGGCTTTCAGGTGGGACGTGTGAAGTTTTCCGCTTGCCAGGCACTTACCCAATAAAGGGTCAATCCTACTCATCGCCAACCACAGCTCCGCAGACCTTCACACATACCCACCGAAGGAAGCTCTCAACATAGCCAACTACTTTGTTGCCTTTGGGGACATTGAAAATGTCTTCAACCATCCTCAGTTCATCACACAGCGGGAGAGGCTTGACCATGGAAACTCTTGCTTTGCCCCCGCCGTTCTGCCGTACCGTTTCAGTGGATGGCATCAGTCGACCCGAGATCGACAGACTGCCAAGGGGAACCGCATTAATCCTCCAAATTGATTCGGGTCTTCCGGAATGTCACTTGTGGCAAGCTTGGGCATCGCGTTGGCGCAGGCGGAGGCCGGACGCACCCTTCATCGTCTGGACGGTATCCAACCCAGACCATCGCCTGGGCGAAATCGCTTTTGGCGTCGCGCGGCTCGGCGCAGCAGCTTTGCTCTACGGACAGAGCCCCCACTTTCGAACCATTCGAACACAACTCACGGGCCCACGACCGTGGCCAGAGTTTGTGGTTCGCTGGCTCCTGGAATCGGCCGTGATCGACATTGCCGAGCCTTTAGGGCTCCTTGAAGGACTACTAGCAGTTGACGGCCACCGTGGCTCAATCGAGCCGTTCGCACCGACCGCAGGACTCACCACACGGACCCTCCGAGCACGTTTCCAAGCCCTGAATTGGCCGAGGCCGTCCAATGTGACTGCCTTAAGTCGGGCCCTGCCGGCTGCAGTGGCCGTGCAGCGCCATCACGACCTTGACCTGCTTGAAATTGCCTTCACACATGGATATCCAGAACAAACGTTGATGCTTCGGCAGTTCCAACGCTTGTTTGCCATGGGAGCGTGCCAACTGCGCGTGGTTGCAGGTCCTGAACCGCTGCTTGCCACCTGGGTTGACCGGTGTTGGCGCTCCCCCGCAAGACCAACGGTAGGACGATGCCGAAAGAGCCATTGATGTCGCTCTGCCACGCGCGAACATTGAATTGAATAACAGCGTGATTCATACAATCCTCGGAGCGCGGATATGGCATTTCGCACGCTATCCATCGCCGCACTGATCGGCCTGGCTGGCCCGTTCGCCGTTTCCGCTCAAGCCGTCATTAGCATTGGGGGGCCACCCGCATGCGATTCCTGCACATTCCGGTTCACGCGGTTGGCGCGACTCGGCGGCGATACTGAGCAAGAAGGACTGATCAGTCTCGCGTCCATTGTCGTCCGCAACAGTAAGGGCGATTATTACGTTGCCCCAACGTACGCCGGCGGGCTCGTGGTCAAATATTCTCCGTCAGGTGCCTCCATTGCAGTCCTCGGCGGTGCCGGGGGTGGGCCCGGCGAGCACCGTGGAATTCAGGAAATCACACTCTCGGCGAACGATTCGCTGTACGTCTTCGAGGAGGGGAACGGTCGGATCAGCGTTTGGGGGCCAGATGACCGGTTCGTGAGAGTGGCACGGTTGCCCGCCTACCCGTTCGAAGCAAGGGCGCTGCCTGACGGACGGATAATCCTACAATCGAGGGCGACCGCAATCCCTGGCGCCAAGGGCGCACCCATCCATCTTCTTGACGTTTCGGGCAACGTGATTCGCTCCTTCGGCCGCGCAAACGGAGATGGGCCGGCAATCACTAGTACATACGACCAGTGGAGGGCAATTGCCTTAGGACCCGGCGAGACAGTTTGGTCCGGACACTATAACCGCTACGAAATTGAACTATGGTCGTTGACTGGGGAACATATAGGCACAATTGTACGGCGTCTGCCGGGATTTCATCCTTACATACGAATGACCGTTCCACCACAACCGGTGCTCCGAGCCTTGACCCAGGATGAAGCCGGTCGATTATGGGTATTGATCACCATAGCCGACCCAGAAGGGTGGGAATCAGATCAACCGCACCGCAATTTCAATACACTTATCGAGGTCATAGACCCCACTGAAGCTCGCGTCGTGGCGTCATGTCTTCATCCGAAGTTGATCGAACGCTTTGTTGCCCCTGGAATTCTGCCCATCATAGAACAAAAAGATGATGGCGGCCTGGTGGTCGACGTTTGGAAAGTCGACCTCCAAGGACTGCCAACAACGCCAGATAAGGACTCCAGGTCCAATTCTGCCATTTCCCTCAGCCGAGGAGAAGACCAATGTATCAACTCCTCCTGATGGTCGTCATGATGGTGGTTGCCCCGGCACCATCGGACACATGCAGCGCATGCTCCGAGGACTGGTTGGGGGGTAGCATGTGGCATTGGTTCGGGAATCCCCGCGACGCAAGCGAATTCACATGCGAGGGAACGGACGGTGGCTGCCACAGCGAAAAGAGACCCTACTTCTGTGACATAAGTCACAATCCATGCGCTTCGTTGCCGATAATGCTACCTGCTGGCGCGACGACGCTCTACTATGTCGCGAGTAGCTGTGATTTCGCCGGCAGTGCCCCGGCAGACGAACAATCTTCGCTGACACAGGCTGTGATGGCAGGCGGCACAACCAACGAGAGCAAGCGGAAACACTGACAACATCCGGAGATCCCAAAGGGCTGACATCAAGCAGTCCACCCCGGCGGGCTGTGTCTGCCGGTGTCAGCAGGCCGGCGTGGCGGTTCATGGCAGTGCCTCGCATGTCGGGCGCAGCCACGACCGAAATTAGTCGCCGCGACTCAACCCGTACAGGCTCACGCGCTCGACATCCAGCGAGTCCCGCTCGACGCCCAGCACGCCGGCGTCGTCGATCCAGGTGATGCGGAAGCGCGGCGGTACGGCGACGACACCCAACCAGCGACCGCCGGCGTCGAACACGCGCCAGCGCTCCGCAGTCGCCGGGCGGCGTGCGGACGCGGCCACCCACAGGTCGCCGTCCGCGTCCACGAGCAGGCGCGAATAGGCCGGCTTCGTGGGCGGCATGGAGTACGAGCGCCACAGCGCGCGGATGCCCGGCCGGGCTCGTTCCGGGATGCCGGCCAGGGCGTTCTGCAACGCCTTCGCCACGTCCGCGTCGGTGAGGGTCAGGTCCATGCCCGGAATGCGGATCAGGGCAACCACGCGGCCGTCGGGGCGGTACTCCCCCACCTGGAACGTGGACTGGTCCCCGATGAACACGCGATCACCGCGCATGGCGTGGCTGCTCACCCGGGCGAACGGCACGTTGATCATCATCATGCGGCCCGCGTCCGGGTCGATGCGCAGCTCCAGCTCCCGACCCGGGAACATGCCCAGCGTGTCCCGCAACGTGCCGTCGGGTCCCACCCGGATGTAGGCCACGGGGTCGCGACGCAGCCCTTCGTGCGGCGCTTCGCGAGTACCCGCGCCACCGGCCAGCCGACTGGCCGCCCAGCTCTCGCCCATCACCCAGTCGCCGTCCGACGTCCGGCCCACCGCCACCAGCGTCGGCAGGTCCACGCGCAGTGCCACGACCCGCGGCGTGCCGCCGTCCGCCGGCACGATGGTGAATCGGCGCAGCGAGTAGTCGTACACCCACACGCTGTCGCCGGCGGCCGGGCCCATCCCGCTCATCAAACGGAACTCGCCCGGGCCATCCCCTTCCCCGCCCACCCGTCGCAGGAACGCGCCGTCCGGGCCGTAGAAGCGCACCTCGCCCGAACCCCCGTCCGCCACGACGATCCGCCCGTCCGCCAGCCGCAACGCCTCCACCACACCGTCGAACTGTAGCTCCGGCGGTCCGTTCAGCGACCCGATCCGCACCGCAGGCGCCGACGCCAGCCTCCAGCTTTCGCCCTCGCTCCAGGCAGGCGCACGACTCTCCGCAATGTGCACACCCGCGCTGTCCCGCACGGCGAATGCAGGGCCCACGGGCCGACCGCAGCCTGTCAACGCCAGCATCGCTGCCGTCAACACCGCGGGCACCGCTCCCGCCAGCACCGCCGGCCCGGCTATCGCATTCCGCACGGCCGGCGAGATCCGTGACATCTTCTTTTCGCGTCGATTTGTCATCCGGATGACATTTTCGGGAAGAGGACACGCTCCGCCCCGTTGCAGCCGCGCAGATGCGGCGGGCGACGGGCGGGCGACGGCCGGCCGCGCATCACAGGCTCCCTGCCCAGACGGCCACGGCGTCGCCCAACTCGTCCATGACCTGGGCGTCGGTGCGGCCGGATCGCTTGAGCACGTGGAAGGAGTGGTCGGCGCCCTCCACGACATGGAGGGTGGCCGGGGCGCTGCGCAGCCGTTGGCACACGGGCTCCAGCAGGTCGAGGCTGGCGAGGGCGTCGCGGGTGCCCTGGAGGAAGAGCATGGGCACGCCGACGTCGTGCAGATGGGCCGCCCGCTCGTCGGACGGGCGACCGGCGGCGTGGAGCGGGAAGCCGAGGAACACCAGCCCGCGCACGCCGGGTAGCGGGGCCGCGGCCGCCGCCTGCGACGTCATCCGTCCTCCGAAGGACTTGCCGCCGGCAAGCAGCGGCAGGTCGGGCACGCGGTCGGCCGCCGCGTCCACGGCGGCCCGTATAGTGGCCTGTGCCACGGGCGGGCGGTCCGGCCGCTTCCTGCCCGCCTCCATGTACGGGAACTGGTAGCGTAGCGTGGCGATGCCGCGCGCAGCGAACGCGCCCGCCGCCGCCGCCATGAACGGGTGCCGCATGCCCGCGCCGGCACCATGGGCCAGCACCAGAAGCCATGCCGCGCCGTCCGGCCGCAGCAGAATGGCGGAGACCCGGGAACCGTTCACTGTGATCGCAAATTCGCTCATGGTCTCAACGTTATCGCGGCGGTCCGCGTCTTGCCATTGGTCCGAGGATCGCGATTGGCCGATCCAACGGAGCCCTCGTATTGTCCATGGTCGCATGAAGAATATGTGCTGGAGCAGCAAGGGGCGGCGGCGACGCGGCCTCGCAGGCGTCGGATGGTTATTGGCGGTGGTCGGGGTGGCGGGATGCATCGCGGGCCCGCCGCATATCGCGGGAACGGCGGGCGCGCCGCCGACGCCGGCGTCCGTGTGGGTGCCGCCGGCGAGCATCCCGAAACCCAGCCCGCCGGCCCAGACGGACACGCTGGTGGCGCCGGAGCTGAAGGCACAGCTGTCACAGCTGACGCTGACGGACGTGGTGTCGTTGGCGTTGCGGAACAATCCGACGACGCAGGTGAGCTGGGCGCAGGCGCGGGCGGCGGCGGCGAGCTACGGCGTGCAGCGAGGGCGGCTGCTGCCGTCGTTGAACCTGGCGGTGACGGGCTCGGAGACGAAGACGCTGTCGTCCGCGGTTCGATACGGTGGCCTGCGGAAGCAGCTGAGTCCGTCGGTGTCGCTGTCGTACCTGCTGTTCGACATGGGTGGCCGGGCGGGCGCGCGGCGCGCGGCGGAGGAAGCGGCGTTCGCAGCCAGCTTCGGGCACAACGCGGCGGTGCAGAACGTCGTGCTGCAGGTGGAGTCGTCGTACTCCTCGTACATGGCGACGCGCGGGCTGCTGGACGCGCAGCGGGCGTCGCTGAAGGAGGCCCGGGCGAACCTGGAAGCGGCTCAGCATCGGCACGACGTTGGCCTTGCCACCATTGCGGACGTGCTGCAGGCGAAGACGGCCGTATCGCAGGCGCAGCTGACCCTGGAGACGACGCAGGGGGCGCTAGCCACGGTGCGGGCCTCGCTGGCGGTGGCGATGGGCCTGCCGGCCAATGCGCCGTACGACGTGAGCACACCGCCCCAGCCGTCCGTCGGGAGGGTCTCGGTGACCGTGGACAGCCTGATCGCCGAGGCGGTGCGGGAGCGCCCGGACCTGGCACAGGCGGAGGCGGCCGCCCGGGGCAGCCGTGCGACGGTGCAGGCGACGCGTGCGGCGGGTCTGCCGGCGCTGAGTCTCAGCGCCAACGCCGGCCGGGTGTACTCGGATGTGAGCGCGTTCACGGGCGGCAGCTACGGGCTGTCGCTGGCGCTGTCCGTGCCGCTCTTTCGCGGCTTCGCCCAGCAGTACTCGGTCCAGGGAGCCCAGGCGCAGGCGGACGCGGCGCAGGCGCGGGCGAACGGGCTGAAGCAGCAGGTCGTCCAGCAGGTATTCACGTCCTACTACGCCCTGCAGACGGCGACGCAACGGGTGCGCACGGCCGATGACCTGCTGGCGAGTGCCAGCGAGTCGGAGCAGGTGGCCCGGGGCCGGTACCAGGAGGGCGTGGGCACGATCATCGACCTGCTGACGGCGCAGCGTGCGCTGGCGGACGCTCGGGCCCAGCAGGCGCAGGCGCGCTGGACCTGGCTGGGAGCGCTGGCGCAACTCGCTCACGACGCCGGTGTACTCTCGCCCCAGGGCAAGACAACCATCCCGATGACGCCGGACACGGTGCCCGGTTCACGATAAGCTGATAGAGCCATGAAGACGACGTTTCCGCACATGATCGGAGGCGCGGCCGCGGCCGCGTCGCTGCTGGTCCTCGCGACCGGTTGCAGTCGCGCCAAGGCCGGGCCGCACGCCATGGCGCCCGTGCCCGTGGTGGTCGCCAAAACAGTGCAACGCCCGGCACCGTACGTGGTGTCGGCCAACGGCTCGGTGGAGCCGCTGCAGACGGTGTCGGTGGAATCGCAGGTGGGCGGCATCCTGCAGCGGGTCGAGTTCCACGAAGGCGACGAGGTGAAGCGGGGGCAGACACTGTTCCGCATCGATCCCCGGCCGTTCCAGGCAGCGGTGGCCCAGGCGGAAGCGACGCTGGCGCGTGACAGCGTGCAGGCGGAGAACAGCCGGCAGGATGCGGAGCGCTATGCCCGGCTGGTGAAGCAGGACTACGTGACGCAGTCGCAGGCGGACCAGGCGGCGGCCACGGCGGCGGCACAGGCGGCCACGGTCAAGGCGGACAGCGCGGCGCTGACCAACGCGCGCCTGAACCTGTCGTACACGGTGATCCGGGCACCTATCACGGGGCGCACCGGTGCGCTTCTGGTGCATCCCGGCAACCTGGTGAAGGCGAATGCGTCGCCGCTGGTGGTCATCAACCAGATCGAGCCGATCCTGGTGCGGTTCGCCGTGCCCGGTACCACGCTGCCGCTGCTCCAGAAGTACGGCGGCGCGGATGGCAACGGGCTGCAAGTGGAAGCTTCGCCTGGCGCGGGCAGCGCGCCCGAGCACGGGCAGCTCACGTTCGTGGACAACGCGGTGGACTCGACGACCGGGACGGTCGCGTTGAAGGCGCGCTTCGCGAACCGGGACCGGCTCCTGTGGCCGGGTGAGTACGTGACGGTGCGACTCCAGCTGTACGTCCAACCGAAGGCGTTGCTGGTGCCGTCCCAGGCGGTGATCACGGAGCAGGATGGCAGCTACGTCTTCGTCGTGGACTCCGCGGGTCACGCGCACCAGCGCAAGGTGTCGCTGGACCGGACGCTGAACAACGACGTCATCATTGCCGACGGCCTGACCCCCGGGGAGACCGTCGTCGTCGATGGACAGTCACGACTCTCCGAAGGCGCCACCGTGGACGTGAAGCCTGCGGAGACGGCGTCGGGCGCAGGCGAGTCCGGAGCGGCGACGCCTGCCAACGCGGCGGACAGCGGGACCACGCCCGCGGGAGAACGCCCATGAACATCGCCGGACTGTTCATCCGCCGACCAGTGGCGACGACGCTGGTCATGTTGGCCATCCTGATCTTCGGCGTGGTGTCCTACCGACTGCTGCCGGTGAGCGATCTGCCGAACGTGGACTACCCCACCATCTCGGTGTCGGCCGGCCTGCCGGGCGCCAGCCCGGAGACCATGGCGGCTGCGGTGGCCACGCCGTTGGAGAAGGCGTTCTCGACCATCCCGGGCGTGGACAACATGACGTCGTCCAGCTCCCTGGGTCGCACCAACATCACACTGCAGTTCTCGCTGAGCCGCAACATCGACGCGGCTGCGCAGGACGTCCAGTCGGCCATATCCTCCACGCTGCGCCAGTTCCCGCCGGGCATGCAGCCGCCCTCGTACCGGAAGGAGAATCCGGCCAACTCGCCGATCCTGTTCGAAGCGCTCACCACGAGCGTGATGCCGCTGTCGCAGCTGGACGAGTACGCCGAAACCATCCTGGCGCAGCGCATTTCGACCGTGGCGGGCGTGGCGGAAGTGTCGGTGTTCGGTGCGCAGAAGTACGCCGTCCGCGTGCAGCTCGACCCGAGAGCCCTGGCCAGCCGCGGCATCGGCATCGCCGAAGTGGCCTCGGCCATCGGCTCCGGCAACGTCAACCTGCCGGCCGGCGTGCTGTGGGGACCCGACCGCGCCACCACCGTGCAGGCCAGCGGACAGCTGCACGATGCGGCGGCCTTCCGGCAGCTGGTGGTGACCTACCGGAACGGGGCACCGGTCCACCTGAGCGACATAGGCCGGGTTCTGAACAGCGTGCAGAACAATCGCAGCGCAAGCTGGTTCGACGGCAGCCGCTCCGTCGTGCTGGCCATCCAGCGCCAGCCGGGCACGAATACGGTGCGCGTCGCGCGTGACGTGAACGCGAGGATCGCACAGCTCCGTTCGGACATCCCGGCGGGTGTGCAGCTGCACAAGCTCTACGACCGCTCCGACTCCATCCAGGAATCCGTGAACGATGTGAAGTTCACGCTGCTCCTGACGCTGGCCCTGGTCGTGATGGTGATCTTCCTGTTCCTCAGGAACCTGTCGGCGACGGTCATCCCGAGCCTGGCGCTGCCCATGTCCGTGGTGGGCACGTTCTCGGTGATGTACCTGATGGGCTACAGCCTGGACAACCTGTCGCTCATGGCGCTGACCCTGGCCGTTGGCTTCGTGGTGGACGACGCCATCGTCATGCTGGAGAACATCGTCCGCCACCTGGAGATGGGGAAGCCGAAGCTGCAGGCGGCCCTCGACGGCGCGCGTGAGATCGGCTTCACCATCGTATCCATGACGCTGTCGCTGACCGCCGTGTTCATCCCGGTGCTTTTCATGGGCGGCATCATCGGTAAGCTCTTTCACGAGTTCGCCGTGACCATCGGCGTCGCCATCCTGGTGTCGGGCTTCGTCTCGCTGACGCTCACGCCCATGCTGTGCAGCCGGTTCCTGCGGTCGCAGCACGGCACACGCCACAGCAAGCTGTACGCCGCGTCGGAACGGGTGTACGACCGGGCGCTGCACGGCTACGAACGCAGCCTGAAGGCGGTCATGCGGCACCGGGGCGCCACGATGGCCTTCTCCGCCCTCGTCCTGGCCGGCACGGTGTTCCTGTTCGTGGTGGTGCCCAAGGGCTTCCTGCCCAGCGAGGATGCGGGCCGCATCTCGGTGGGCACCCAGGCTGCCGAGGGCATCTCCTTCGACAACATGGTGAAGCACCAAGAGGCGGCGGCGGCCATCATCGAGAAGGACCCCAACGTCCAGGACTTCATGTCATTCGTGGGCGGCGGCAACCAGGGTCGCATGTTCATGCACCTGAAGCCGCGCAACCAGCGCCTGGGCGTCGAGCAAGTCATGCAGGAGCTGGGGCGCAAGCTGAACGCTATCCCGGGGCTGCGCGTATTCCTACAGAACCCGCCGCCGATCCG
>JARRJS010000064.1:0-36908 GCA_037388885.1 Gemmatimonadota bacterium | reverse complement strand
CTCAGGCAGGAGATGAAGATCAATCCACGCCTGTACCAGGCGATGGATCGTCTATACATGCCGCTTCTCGACCTGCAGCAGCACCTGAAGCAGGAGATGCTGAACAATCCCTTCCTGGAGCTGGAAGAGCCGGTGGCCACGGAGGAGGAGCAGGTAGCGACAGACGAGAAGGCGGACGGCGAGGACGAGGAAATCGACTGGGAAGAGATCCTGCTGGACGGCTTCGAAGCGGGCGGACGGCGTGCGGAGTACGAGGAGAAGGAGTACTACGAGCCCGTTTCCGTGGAGAGTCGGGACCTGGCCGATCACCTGCACGACCAGTTGATGCTTCTGTCGTTGACGGAGCGCGAGGTGCTGCTGGGTGAGGAGATCATCGGGAACATCGACGATGACGGCTACCTGACGTGCTCCGTGGAGGAGGTGGTGGACGCGCTGAACCGGTGGGTGGAGGAAGAAGGGGCCGCCTGGGTCAAGGCGGACGGGGCGGACGGGGAGGACGCGCCGGAGCTGAAGCCGTTCACGTCGTTCGAGGCGGAGGACATGCTGAAGCGGATCCAGGGATTCGATCCGCCGGGCATCGCCGCGCGCGATCTGAGAGAATGCATTCTGCTCCAGCTGCGCGATCAGAAGCTGGAAGACACGGTGACCTATCGGATCGTGGATGAGTATTTCGACCAGCTCATCAACCATCGCTGGTCCGAGATCTCGAAGGAGCTGTCCATCCCCGCACGGGAGGTGCAGGAAGCCGCGGACGAGGTGGCGAAGCTGGATCCGAAGCCGGGCCTGCAGTACAGCGACGCTTCGGACAACTACGTGACGCCGGACCTGATCGTGGACAAGATCGACGGCGAGTACCACGTCTTCCTGAACGACACCAGCCTGCCCAGGCTGCGCCTGTCGCGGACCTACCGCGAGATCGCGAAGGACAAGTCCAAGTTCAAGGGGGAGAACAAGGAGTTCATCGCCAACAAGCTGAACAGCGCCAACTGGATGATCCAGGCCATCGAGCAGCGGCGCCAGACGATGCTGAAGGTGATGAACTTCATCGTGGACCGGCAACGGGAGTTCTTCGAACGCGGCGTCCAGTACCTCAAGCCGCTCACGTTGCGGGAGGTGGCGGAGGTCATCGACATGCACGAGTCCACGGTGTCGCGCGTGACGAACGAGAAGTTCGTGCAAACGCCCCGCGGCGTGCTCCCGCTCAAGTTCTTCTTCTCGAGCGGCCTTTCCACGGCCTCGGGCGAGGATGTGAGCGCTCGCGGCATCAAGGACAAGATCCAGAAGCTGGTGGAGGACGAGAATCCGAAGAAGCCGCTGACGGACCAGGCGATCGTCAACATCCTGAAGGAGGAAGGCGTGCAGATCGCCCGGCGTACGGTCGCCAAGTACCGGGATCAGCTGGGCATCCTGTCGGCTCGCATGCGAAAGCGCGTCTAGTGACCGACGACCGGCGACCGGCGACCGACGATGGGCACGACGGTGGGGCGGCGCCGGACCGGTCCGCCGTTTCGTCGACCGACGTCGAGCAACCCGGCGCCGCACGTCCCCCCTCGGACCTTCCCGCACAAGCCACCACGAAGCAGCCCGCCGACGCCTCGAACCCTGCAGTCACGCCGCGATTGAGCGCCCGCACACGCGGGGATTTCGCGGTCATCGTGCCCGCGTTCAACGAGGCAGAGAACGTGCCGGAGCTCATGGCGGAGCTGCGGGCCACGTTCGAGCGCCACGATCTCCAGGGCGTCGTCATCCTGGTGGACGACGGCTCCACCGATGGCACGGCGGAGCAGGCGGAGGCAGCGGCCGCGGGCTGGCCGCGGTTCCAAGTGGTGCGGCACAGACGCAATTTCGGCAAGACCGAAGCGCTGCTGACGGGCGTGGAGCACACCACCGCCGAATGGGTCATCCTCTTCGACGCGGACCTGCAGCACGAAACCGAGGAGATCCCGCGGTTCCTGGAGCAGCTCCAGGACGGGTGGGACATCGTCACGGGCCGCAAGGTCGGAGCATACCAGAAGCACGTCGTTTCCGGCGCATACAACCGCCTGAACCGCCTGCTGTTCAAGGTGCCGGTGTCCGACCTGAACTCCATGAAGGGGTTCCGTCGCCGGATCCTCCAGGAGATCCACCTCCGGCACGACTGGCACCGGTTCTTCGTCGTGCTGGCGTATCACCGCGGGTATTCGGTCACCGAGATCGACATCCGACTCCACGCCCGGCGCCACGGAACGGCGAAGTATTCGGGGCGGGCTCGCATCGTGGTGGGGGTGCTGGACCTGGTCTCTGTGGCGTTCTACCTCTTCTTCGCCCGCAAGCCCATGATGCTCTTCGGGTTGAGCGGGTTGATCATGGTCAGTCTCGGCCTGCTCGTAGGGCTCATCACCATCGTGCTCCGCGTACAGGCCGTCATGCCGCCCTTCGGCTTCCGGCCGCTCCTCTACCTGGTGATCCTGCTGGAGACGCTCGGGTTCCTGCTGTTCGGCTTCGGCTTCCTGGCCGAGCTCATCGCCCAGCAGCGCGCCGAGCTGGATGCGTTGCGCCGGCGCCTGGTGCATTCCGACGAGAAGGAGCGGGAACGGGGGGCGTGACCGCGCTGATGCGTGGAAGGCGAAGGTAGCGCAAGGCAGGGCAGGTTGTTCTGATTCGCATTCTCTCGTCAGATGGCCGTCCCCTGGTGGTCCGTCCCCGGGCGGCCGCCCCCTTGGTGGTCAGGCCTCTCGTTGTCGGCCGCATTGACATCCGGTTTTCCGGCACGCAACGCGAGCACGACGGCGGCGCCGAGGAGCTCTCCGGCCACCGTCCACAGGCGCGCTACCACGGACAAGACCGCGGCCACACCCGCTGACGCGTAAGGCGCCAGCAGCAGGGTCATGACCGCCTCGCGGGCGCCCAGTCCAGCCGGCGCCACGAACACGAAGTAGCCGGCCAGGAAGGACAACGCGACGACGCCCGCCAGGGGCAGCAGCAATGCCCACGGTACCTCCAATATGGAAGTGACGAGCAACGTGAAGGCCGCCCCATACAGGATCCACGACACCACGGACAGGAGCAGAAGCAGAAGGCCGTCCAGCCAACGGCCATTCCAGACGAGCGTCTCGCGGTGCAGGACCCGGGGCATCAGCCGGAGGAGCGTGTTCAGCACGCGGGGATGCACGAGCAGAACCGATGCGATGGCGAAACCATCTACCAGGGCGACGGCGACGGGGCCGAAGCCGTAGGTGCCCAGCGGCAGCGTGACCGCCGCTACCACTGCGGCCGACAGCAGGTTGAACCCCATGTAGACGACGAGGGATGTGAGCAGCACGGTGCCCGAAAGGCCCGCTCCCCGGGCCAGTTGGGCCGCGCTCACAAACTGCCAGATCTTGCCCGGGATGTAGCGGGTCAGGCTGGACAGGAACCAGATGCGGGCAAGGCGCGGGACAGGCACCCTTTCCGTTTGAAAACGGCGTAGAACGCCGGCCCACACCGCCACACCCCAGACGAAGACGAGGGCCAGCGCGGGCACGCTCAGGACCAGGCGTGCGGGGCGGAACTGCCACTGGTAACGGCCGAGCTCCGACCAGTTACGCGCAATGGTGAGGCCCAGGAACGTTGCGGCCGCGCCTACCAGCAGAGTCGCCGCGAGACGCCGCCAGACGCGGGTGTGGCTCATGTCGGTGCCGGGACCTCCCGGGGGCGCCGGAGCCAGTACCGGACCAGCAACACGAGTCCGTATGCCAACAGGAGCGCGCTGCCAACCAGGTAGATCCAGAAGCCGATGTAGAACGATGCCGGCCGGAAGTCCATCACGATATCATGGTCTCCGGGCTCGAGCACGACGCCCCGGAACGTGTGATCTACCTTGAGCACCGGCTGCGCCTTCCCATCCACCGTCGTCTGCCATCCTTCGTAGTAGTTGTCGGCGAAGACGAGCAGCGCGCGACGGTCCGTCCTGGCGTGGATTTCGACGTGGTCGGGTTTGTAGTCTGTCACCTGGGCCGTGCCCTGCACCGGATTGCCGCCCAGTGGCTCGGACAAGGGGCGATACAGGACCGCCGTGCGGCTCGGGTCGAAGCCCGCCTGCTTCATGGTGTCCAGCGCGCCTTCCGGGGGCGTGGCGACCTTCACCGCGCCCACCAGATACGCACGGGGCAGGGCAGCCTGGTTCTCGTACACGATGCCGGCGTTGCCCCGGTGGACCTCCTTCCACGGCACCCCGCCCAGCTGGGCCCGCGTGATGATGTAGCGCACGTTGGCCGCATCCATGAACACCGGGTAGCGCGCGAAGTTGTGCCAGTCCACGTACGTGGCGCGGCTGGTGCCGACGTACTCGTTCCAGCGCTGCAGCTGGTTGCCGTGCTCGCCGCCCGCCTGCTGGATCCTGAACTGCATCAGGTAGTTGCCTTGCCGGTAGGAAGCTCCCCGCTGCTGTTGTTCCAGGTTGGGCGCCCAGACCCGGAACGTGCCCGGCTGCGACTCCAGGAAGCGGACCACGTCATCAGGCGCGAACGTGACAGCCGGCGGCGGGATCGTCATGAAGAAACGCCGGTCGATGATCCAGAGATCCAGCACCACCACCAACGAGAGGACCGCCGCCACCGTGGGCGCCTGCAGCCGGCCGCTCAACCACAACCACAGCAGCAACGATACGGCGGCCAGGAACACGGTGAACCGCATCCAGCCGGCGGCCCGCGAGGGACCCGCCGTCGTGGCGCCGCCCGCCAACGCCGCGCCGATGATAGCCAGAACGATCAGGCCCCCCAGCACCCACGGCACGAGCGTCAGCGGGTCCCGGGACACCTTCTTCCGGGCCGTTTCCGTCGCCGCACGGAGTACGGCCAGCCGTTCCATGGTGAGCGCGGCCATGGTGACCAGTGAGAAGCTGACCAGGAAGAACGTGAGATTCGGCGCTCGGAACCGTTTGAAGCCCGGCATGACGGCGTAGTACAGGCGGAACAGAGGCGTAAATCCGCCGAACGCCACGCTCAGTGCCACGATGATCAGGCCGGCGAAAAACCACCAGTATCGGTCCCTGCGGCTGTAGAGGACGCCCAGGAATAGAAGCGCCACGACGAACGCGCCCGCGTACTCGGTGTGCAGCTTGAACGGGCTCTTCCCGTGGTATGGCGGGAACTGTGCCTTCCCGTTGTTCACGTTCGTGATGTCGATGCCGTACTGCTCCGGCACGGCCAGGCCCACGATCTCGCCCGGTGGCATCGAGTACGACGTCGAATAGGCGTAGCCACGTCCCTGGGCACCGCCTCGAGGCGACTGCGACACGTAGCCGCTGAAGGGCAGGAAATTCACCGAGGCGAGCGCGAAGGCGAAGGCGACGGATGCCAGGCCCAGTGCGAGCCGTCCGGCCAGGTGGCGGCGGTCCCGCCACACGCCCAGGTGGACGATGGCGAAGGCGGCCCAGGCGGCGGCGGCGACGATGAGATAGTACGCCAGCTGGATCTGAAACGAGAGCAGGGCCAGGCCGAGCGTCGCCGCGGCGCCGGCGAAAGCCGAAACGCCGCCGGTGCGCACGCCGCGGTGCAGGAAGAAGAAGTAGAGCGGCGCCAGCGTGGCCACGATGATGCGACCTTCGTGGCCGGCGTAGACGAACGACATAGCCAGGCCGGTGAACTCAAACGCCAGGCCGGCGACGAACGCGATCCAGGCCCGGGAAGAAGGTGCTGCCCGGGTTCGCGAACAGGGGCAGCCCGGCGAAGATGTACGGGATCCACTTGGGCAGCGCACCCGCCGCGAATCGGCTGGAGATGAACTCGTGGGAGAAGTAGCCGGCCGCCAGGTAATCGGTCCCGAAGATATGCCGGCTGGGCAGGAACGCCGGCAGGAAGTAGACGAGAGCGAGGCCGAAAAAGATGGCGGCGGCGACGCCGGTGGAAAAGAACCGGCTCGTCGCCGACCGTGGGTCCGGCTGGTGCGCCGGCTGCTCGGGTTCGGTGGACGTGTTCTGTTTTTTCGATCTGGCCATGTCCGGCGTGTGCATCGGGGAACGCAGTTGCTGTCGGCTCGGGCGCCGGGTAGCAGGATAACGGTCGGGACAGCGAACGGCTACGCCGGCCTGTTCAAGACCGGGACTGCGCCTGCACCTTGCGCAGGAACTGATAGTGGTCCTGGGCCACCGCGGTCCAGTGGAACCGCCGCGCGCTTTCTCGCGCGGCCTGGCTCATGCGATGCCGCCTTTCCGGGTCCCCCAGCAGCCGCAGCGTGGCGTCCGCCAGCACCTCCGGTCGTTCGGGAGACACCAGAACGCCGGTTTCATCCGGGATCACGATCTCGTCCAGGGCGCCCACATCTGTCGCCAGCACGGGAACCCCGGCCGCCAGTGCTTCGGCGGCCACCACAGGGAGCCCTTCGAAGCGGGAGGGCATGACGAGCAGGGACGCCCCACCGAATAGCTCGAGCGTGCGTTCGTGCGACACACCGGCGTGGATGTGCACGCTTGCCTCCACGCCTGCCGCCGCCGCCATGCGCTGGATCTCCGTATGCTGGCCCCGCCCAGCCATGTGAAGCTCGATGTCCGGACGGGCCTCGCGGACCTGGCGGAACGCCTCCATCAGCGTGTCGACCCCCTTCTGGAAGAGATCGAACCGTCCATAGAACAGCAGATACCCCTTCTCTTCGCGTCGGACCTTGAAGAACTCCTCGGCCACCCCGCTGCGCACGATGGTGAGGTCGGCGTCCGGCGGCAGAAGCGCCCGGAGCTGACGTTCCATCCAGTGGGACGTGGTGGAGACGACGCGGGCTTGCGCCAGCATGTGGCGTTCGCGGCGCAGCACGAGGCCTCCGACGGTGCGCCCCCAGCGGTGCACGGCGGTGGGCCCGATGAGCATGTGCACGATGTGGCCCGCCGGCCGGTCGGCGGGTACGCGCAGCGGCGTGTACACGGAGAAGTCGAAGACGGCGACGTCGTACTCGCCGTGCATCAACAGTCGGGTGGCCGCCCGAGCGAAGCTCCAGCGGCTCAATGCGTACGGGCGTGAACGGCCAAGGTAGCGGTACTGTACGCCTTCCCGCTCGTGATCCCGGGCTCCAGGGTACCGTCCAGCTACCACAGTCGCGCGGACCCGGTCCGCAAGACGGCGGTAGATCTCCCATACCCGTCGCGCACCTCCACCGCCCAACCCGGGATTATCCGGGTCGTCGTAGATGCAGTGGAGGACCCGCATCACTTCGCCCGGCGCGCGACGAAGTAGTTGGAGCCCAGCGCCAGGTCGAACAGCAGGCGCAACGGCTCCGATTCGAACACCCACGTGTGTCTCTTCAAGAGACGACCCAGTCGACGCTTGAACGGCGTGCGCAGTTCCGCCGGCGTGGTCAGCCGCGAGCGCAGGTAGTCGATCCAAAGCTGCCGTGGATCCGCCACCACCGTGAATCCGTGCCGGGAGAGCGCCCGTCGCAGCCAGCGCCGTGTGGGAATGCGACCCACTCCATAGCTGCCTTCACCCAGCCCGCGCGCGCTCTCTACGTACCAGCGCTGCAGGGCACGAGGCATGAGCACCAACCCCGCGAAGCCGTAGTGTGGATCGGACCATAAGCTCAACATTGCCAATGGCTTGGGTGTAACAAGATAAAGTAATCCTCCAGGCTTCAGCACGCGTCGAAGCTCCGCCAGCGTGGTCTCCCGGTCATGGACGTGCTCCAGCACGTTGTCCAGGATCACGACGTCGAACCGCGCAGCCGCAAAGGGGAGGTCTTCCGCGACACCCCGGCACAGCTCCACCGGGACCTGGTGCTGGCGAATGCGGTACGCGCCGCGCCCAATGCTTCCGGG
Source organism: Gemmatimonadota bacterium (assembly GCA_037388885.1). Classification (GTDB taxonomy): domain Bacteria; phylum Gemmatimonadota; class Gemmatimonadetes; order Longimicrobiales; family RSA9; genus JARRJS01. The sequence goes on along the minus strand of JARRJS010000064.1, from coordinate 29,149 downwards.
GTCCGGCTCCACCGCGCTCACCCGGGCGCCCGCCCGGGCCAGCGCGACGGGGACTCCGCAGTCGCCGCAACCGACGTCCAGCACTCGCGCACGAGCCATGTCCACGCTCACATATTGCTCCAGAGTGTCCCGGATGTAGGTGCCGCGGTCGATCTCGGCGGCGTAATGATGACGCCAATGCTGGAACTGTGCGTCCGAGGGCCACCGATCGCGCTGGGCATCCAGCAGTTGAAGGTAACGGGCCTCGGCGGAGACCGAGGACGGGTGCTCAGCCATGGGCACCCGGGTCGGCGGCGGCATCGACCGTGTCGGGTGCCGTCACGTGTCGGTAGAGAGCCAGCAGTCGTTGCGTAATGGCCGGCCAGGAGAACTCCGCCTCCACATGCGCCCTTGCCCCATCGCCCAGACGACGGGCCAGACCCGGGTGGAGGATCAGCCGCTCCAGCGCCGCCTCGAGGGCCTGCTCATCGCCCGGGGGCACCAGCAGGCCTGTTTCTCCTTCCCGCACGACGTCCACGATGCCCCCCGCGCGGCTTGCCACCAGCGGCAGGCCATACGCGCCTGCCTCGATCAGCACCACACCGAGGCCCTCCACATCGCCCTTGCGGTCCTGCACGGCGGGCAGCACGAAGGCGTGCGCCCCGGCGTAGCGCCTGGACAACGACGTGGTGTCGATGAAGCCGTGGAATTGCACGACGTCGCCGAGCTCGAGCCGCTGCGCCTGAGCCCGCAGCGGGCCTTCCATGGGACCGGTGCCCACCAGGTGCAACCGTACGGCGTATCGCGCCCGCAGGCTCGCAAGAGCCGGGAGCAGGTGCTGGATGCCCTTCCGCTCCACCAGGCGGCCCACGAACAGGAGCTGAAAGGGATCGCCGGCGGTGCGCGGCGCCGCCATGCCGGTCGTCGGGACGGGCACCGTTGCACCGAACGGGATACGATCCACGGGCCGGTCGTAGACCTGGCGCACCAGCGCCGCCGTGTAGCTGGAATTGGCTGTGACCGCGTCGGATTGCCGGATCCAGCGCCGCAACCACGGTAGCATGAATGGCAGCTGGCGCCTCGCCCAGGCGATTTCCACACCGTGGAACGTGGAAACCAGAGGTAACCCTGCGGCTCGCTTGGCCGCCAGGCCCAGCATGGCATGGGGCAGGGGCCAGTGGACATGGACCACATCGAATCGTCCCGTCCGGGCCAGGTTCCGGGCCGCACGGCCCCCCGACAGCAGGTAACCCGGAAGCAGCCCCACCAGCCATGGCCGCTCGCGAATCCGGTCCGGCGCCGTCTGATCGTGCGTCAGTGTTTCAAACGCTGCGGGGGCGTACCGGAAGCGATGAACCATCACGCCGGCCACCTCTGCATCAGGCAGGCCCCGGTAGGACGGTGCCAGGACCTCCACGTCGACGCCTGCCGCTTTCAAACGCCGAATGGTCTCCACCAGCCACGGGGTAATGCCTTCGCCGCCGTATCGGTCATACGCCGTGACAACGTACAGCACTCTCACACGTCTAGGATTTCCACGGGTGCTCACTTGTTGGGCTGACCGGAGGAGCATATGCCCACCGGGGAGGTATCGATGCTGCGCGTGCGTTGGGAGGCTGCTTGGCAGCATGTCATCACGCAAAATTCTCCAAGTTCTGCAATTCGGTTCGTTCGGCCTCGGCATCACGACGGACGGCGTGGCCACGACGACCAGGGAATCTACTACGTGAACGGCGCGGCCGTCGATACGTCGGTTGCAGGGTCCGGTAGCTCGTATTCGGACAACCCCTATACGATCTCTGCGCTACGCGGTTCCCCGATCGGTTCCTCGACGGATCGATCGATGATGTCCCGATCTATGATCGGCCCTGACCGCGGACGAGCTCGCGGCGCTGCATCACGCGAGGAATTAGCCGAGCCACGCGCATCTGGGCGGCGGTTCCGGGTCCAGCACGGTCCCTTGTAAGGTCCAGGGTCCAGGGGTATCTTTCTCCGCTTCCGAGCAAGCCGAAGAACTTCTGTCCTCAAGGCCGCATGGGAGATTCCGCGGGCCGGGCCCTCGTCATTGTCCCGACCTACAACGAGCGACACAACGTCGAGCGCATCGTGCCTCAGATCCTCGCCCAGGATCCGCGCATCGACGTGCTCATCGTCGACGACGCATCGCCCGACGGTACGGGCGAAGCGGCGGAAGCGCTGGCCGCTCACCACGAACGGGTCCACGTCCTGCACCGGCCCGCCAAGCTGGGGCTGGGCACCGCCTATCTGGCCGGTTTCCGCTGGGGACTCGAGCGGGAGTACGGGTTCTTCTTCGAGATGGACGCCGACTTCTCCCACGACCCGGCGCACCTGCCGCTCTTCCTGGAAGCCATCCGCGAACACGACGTCGTGCTGGGATCACGCTACCTGGGCGGCCGCATCAATGTGGTCAACTGGCCCATCTCGCGCCTCTTCCTGTCGTACTCCGCGAACGCATACGCGCGCTGGGTCACGCGGTTGCCTGTCGCGGACGCTACCGGCGGGTTCAAGTGCTTTCGCCGCAACGTCTTGGAGGCGTTGGACCTGGGACGCATCGAGTCGGAAGGGTACGCCTTCCAGATCGAGATGAGCCTGCGCGCCTGGCGCGAGGGATTCAGCATCGGCGAGATCCCGATCGTGTTCACGGACCGCTCGGAAGGCGAGTCCAAGATGTCGAAGAACATCATCTGGGAAGCTGTCTGGAAGGTGTGGAAGCTGCGATTTCTCGACCTGTTCCATAGACTCTGACCGGCGGCCATGCCCATCACCGACCTCTTCTGGGCGTGCCCCGTCTGCGGGGCCCGGGACGGCCTCCAGCACGGCCGGGAAGGGGAGGGGAAGGGTGCGCGCTGCCACGAGTGTGGCAGCCGCTTCCGCCGCGTGCAGGGTGCGCGCATCGAGGTTCTGCGGCCTGATGGTCGCCGGGAAACGGCCTCCGTGGCTCGATGGCTGGACCGGCTGCCGCCGGTGAGCCAGCTCCTGGGCGAACGGCCCATCCGGCAAGCCCGCGCAACCCTGAGGATCGCGGAAGCCGAGCGGGTGATCCGGGAAGGCAGGCGATACCTCAACCGGATCGAGATCTTCGGCAAGCCCGACGACGGGACCCTGCGCCTGCGGCCGGATGCGGTGATTTTCCGCCCCGACCGGCAGGGAAGCGATGACCTCACGTGGCCGTTCGAAGGGCTCACCGCGATCCAGCCCAGCTCCCATACGCTCCAGCTGAAGGCGCGCGACCGGCCGGTGGCGTCCCTGCATTTCGCTTCCGATTCCGTGCGCCTGTGGGAAGAGTTGCTCATGCACGCCGTGCGGGATTTCTACCGAAGGACGGGAAGGGGCGACGTCGTCGAGTTCCAGCCGCGGATCTCCGTTCGATGATCCTCTACCGCACCGCCCAGTACCTGGCCCGCTCGCTGTGGCGCATCGTCGGCACCATCGACGTGCAGGGGCTCGAGAACATCCCGCAAACCGGACCGTGCATCATCATCTGCAACCACCAGAGCTATGTAGACCCCGTGCTGATCCAGGCGTGGTGCAGGCGGCCGCTCCACACCATGGCCAAGAGCACCCAGTTCTCCACGCCGGGGTTGGGGTGGCTCATGAAGAAGCTTTTGTCCTTCCCGGTGAGACGTTGGGAAATCGACCCACAGGCCGCCAGAATCGTCCTCAGACGGCTGGAAGCGGGTCAGGCGGTGTGCGTGTATATCGAGGGCGAGAGAAGCTGGGACGCGCGCCTCCAGCCGCCTCGCCGGGGCACACTCCGCCTGATCCTCAGGGCCGGCGTCCCGGTGGTTCCGTGCGCCATCACCGGGACCTACGACTTCTGGCCCCGATGGGGACGCCCACGACGCGGAGCGCACGTCAACATCGTCGTGGGCGAGCCGATGCGGTTCCCGCAGCGCGACCACCGCGCAGAGCGCGACCGCCTGCTTCCACCCACTGCCGACCGCCTCATGGCGACTCTGCGAACCCTGCTGGAACAGGCCCACGGTAGGCCGGGGAGGGCCCTCAACGCTTCGGGGCGGTCCGGTGGGTCGCCCTCTACGTCTGATTAGAGTCCGGCACCGCATGGGAAGCGGTGTGTCAGGTGGAGTGCAAGTTTACATAATGTGTATTATGCGAACACGGACCCGCCCTGACACGGACTCGGCACGACACGACGGGTGGAGACGTCCGTTTCCGGCCTCCCGGGGGTCGTGGAGGAAGGTCAGCCGTTCTGAGACGACGTGTCGGGGGCGGCCTCGGTGGTGGCGCGGGCTTCGGCGAGCAACATCTCGTAATAGCCGCGTTGCGGATCGTTGTCGTCCATGCCGTCGACGATCTGCTGGAACAGCGTAGCGGCGCCCTTGGGGTCGCCGTGGTCGAGGCGAAGCATGGCGGCACGCTCGAGTCCGTTGCGGCGTTGGAACTCGAAGCGGGCGTTGTTGCCGACGTCGACGTAGATCTTCTCGGCCTGATCGAACTTGCCCTGCTGCTCGTAACCGGCGGCCAGGAGGAGCGCTGCATTGACGCCGAGGGGGTCGTCGAGGTTCTGGGCAAGGTTGCGGACGAGGTCCATGGCGTCGGCGGTCTGACCGGCCTGTAGCTCGAGGCTGGCCAACATGAGGCGTCCCTCGCGGGCGGATGGAGTGCCGCCGAAGCGTGACACGAAGGTCTGGAGGTCGCGCATGGCGAGAGTCGGGTTGTTGCCGGCGGCTTCCTGCTGCAGTTCGGCGAGGCGTGTGGCTGCGCGGGCGTCGAGAGTCTTCTGGTAGCGCAGGTAGTAGACGGTGCCGGCGGCGGCGACGACCAGGACGACGCCGACAATGATGACGAGACGAGCCTGGGCCTTTACCCAGGCGCCGACCTCAACCATTGTGCTGATGAAGGCGTCGTCGGGCTCTTCCTGCTTGTGCCTCCGTCGGGATCTCGGGTGTTTTGCCATGGGTCTGTGCGTGGTGGATACGCGGACCGCCCGCGAGCGCGGAAATGCGCGCGGGCGGCCAAACGACAGTGCTCAAGCGCTGAACGAAGGTACCGTGGTGGGCGAATGCCGTCAACCGGTCGGGTGGCGGTACGAAACGGGCGGAGCCATGCGGTGCGCGGACCCGTACGTGGACGAAAGCGGGGTCGATGCGTTATAGGTAAAGGGTGGTCCGATTGCGTGCGATGTCCCCTGTTCCCCGGTGCCCATGCAGCTGGCCCTCCTACTCGCTCTCGCGCTCCAGGCCTCTCCGGCCACGTCTCCCGGCGACACCGTGCAGGTGCTGCGCAAGGAAGCACGTCGGGCGGAGCACCGCTACGAGCGCTTGTCGCGTTCTCTGGCGCCGGAGGCGTTCGGCGCCGGCCAATGGGGCCATTGCGACGAGGTAGTCGGCCGTTTCTGTCTGCGTTACGGCGACGACGAGAAGGACGAAGAGCCATCGGACGACACAGTGCACGTGGAGCCGGTGCAGATCGTGGAGGCACGCAAGGCGGCCATCGATGCGTTCCGTCGGTTGTTTTCCTGCACGCCGGGCGATCTGAACGTGGCCGGGCCGCTCGTGCGGTACCTGGTGGAGGACGATCGGGGGCCGGAAGCGGTTTCTGCGGCCCGGTCGTTCGATTGGGCGACACACGATTCCATCTGGGGGCCCCTGCTTCTGGGATTCGCGCTTCACAACAACGGGCAGGAAGGGGCTGCGGAACGGCAGTTTGCCCTGGCGCTGACGCGCATGCCGCCTGATCAGCGCAGGGAGTTCGACGACCTGCATGTGCTGCTCTCGGGGGCGGAATGGCACAGGGTGGAGGCCATGAGTCCGGTCGGCCGAGCGCGCTACGAGCACATGTTCTGGCGCCTGGCGGACCCCCTGTACGTCACGCCGGGCAACGAGCGCTGGAACGAGCACATGGCACGTCATGTCTGGGCGCGGCTGTTGTCCCACGTGCCCCGTGTGGCCGGCATGACCTCCTGGGGCAAGGACCTGGAAGAGCTGACATTGCGCTACGGCGTGCCCACACGGCGGGAGCGTGTCGAGAGCCCGGACCCGTTCCGGGACCCGTTCAATTTCTCCATGCTCGAGTACTATTCGTCACGGGCCCAGGCGTTCACGACATCGGATTTGCGCACCGAAGGCTATGCGGAGGCGTCCGTGCCGGGCGCTCCGGACCCCCTGGACTCGGTACGCGTGCGCAGCGAGTTCGCTCCCTACAACCTGTCGAAGCTGCTGCCTTTCCCCCACCAGGTGGCCCGATTCCCCACCGCCGGCGACAGCGTGACGGTGCTCATGGAGGCCGAGTTGCCCCTGGATTCGCTGGGCACTTCGGCGCGCGACCTCCGCACCGGCATCTTCATGCTGGATTCGGCGGCGAACTTGCTGGCAAAACAGGAAGACCGGCAGCGCACGTACGGGCGCATGGTGCGGGTCGCAGGCCAGTTCACCCTGCCGCCCGGGCGCATCATCTACAGCGTGGAGGCGCTTGATACCGTGACGCGGCGCGGTGCCCGGGCCCGGTATGCCCTGCCCCTGCACGCGTACCCCGCAGGCGAGCCGGCGCTGTCGGACATCGTGCTGACGCATCCCTTCCGGAACCAGCTGTTGCCGCGATCACGGGCCGACCTGCGAGGCGCGCCCCTGCCGGGCGCGACGGTGGCGGCAGGCCAGAATGTGGGGATTTATGCGGAAGTTCACCGGTTGGCCGGCGATTCGGACGGCCATACCCGCTACAGCGTGGAAGTCGCCGTAGAACCGGCGCACGGGCCTTCGATCGCGACGCGCGTCGTCCGGTGGTTCGGCCGCTCACTCGGACTGTCTCATGATCACCCGCCACCGTCCGTGTCCTGGACGGCGGAGGGGACACCCGGACAACCGGCTATCGTGGCGCTGGACCTGCAGATAGAGAACGTGCACCCCGGCCTGTACAGCGTTGAGCTTGCGGTCCGTGATCGGGTGCTGGGGGTGCGCATGGCAACGCACCGGCTGATCCGCATCCAGGACGGGACCTGAACCGTCGTCTCACTGAGCTCAGGGCGGCGTGCCGGTTCGGCCCTCCTGTTTGGCCGCAGCGACCGGCTTGGCGGCGTGAAACGGCAGCGCATAGGCAACACCGATGGACAGCCGCGTGGAGGCTGTCGTGTCGGTCGTGGGATCTCCCGTCGCGGCCGTCCCGGGAAACGCGATCAGCAAACTGTCCGACCGTTGGATCTCGCCGCGCCCCAACCCTGGAATGGGCGTGGGCGCCAGCCGATGTTGGAACTCGATCTGCAACAGCCAGCGGTCGCCATGCAGGCGCACGAACGCCCCTACGCCGAAGAGGCCCAGAAACACCGTCCTGCCCTCTGCGAAGGCCGCGCGCGCACCGGCAGGCAGCAGGGCGGTGTCCGATACGGCGCCGTAGTGCCGCACACCCGCCCCCAGAAGCGCATACGGCGTGTACACCGGATGCTGTACAGGCAGGCGAAACAGGCCCACCGCCGTCAGGCTCACGAGCGAGAAGGCACCCGACGCCTCCTCGAGCGTGCCGCCATGCTGGAAAAGGTACTCCTGCCCTGCCCTGCTCACCGATGCCCGGACCTGTGGCTTCGCCCAGGCCGCTTCCAGTCGTGCACCCCACCGCTCTGACGGCCAGTACGTCAGGCCCACAAACGCCGACGTCGCAGAACCTGCGCCGAGCGTCCGTTGGAAGGACTGCGGTTCCACCGGCGTGCCCAGCGAGTCCAGAGTCGACATGTCCACGCTCTGCGTCTGGAACGCGCCGAAGCTCAACCGACCCAGAGAGCCGCTCACCGTGAGCATGCCGGCCAGATGCAGCGGCTTCGGCGGCGGCACCGTGTCCGCGGTCGCCGTGTCCTGGCCCGCTCTAGGCGCCGCCGCCGTGTCTCTCACCTGTGCGCAGAGGGGATTGGCCAGGGCCAGCACGCCCGCTATGGCTACAGCGAAGGTTGAGGTCGAGCGCATCAATGCGCTGGGCGACATAGTGTTAGGTTTCCAGGCCAGAGCGCTCCATCAACGGCGCGCTGGCGGCTTGCCGGCGACCGCGTTCGACGTCTCGGCCGGCGCCGGCTCCGCCACCCCGGGGGCGGGCGTCCAGCCACGCGTCCGGTGCCAGATGTAGGCGGCGAGCAGGATGAGAATGATGCTGGCGACCTGGGACGTGGACAGGCCGAAGACGTAGCGGTCGCCCTTGGCCCGCACGAACTCGATGAAGAAGCGTTCAATGGCGTACAGGATCATGAAGACGGCAAACAGCCGTCCGGGCGCCATGGTGCGTTTCGACAGCTTCCAAAGGATGGCGAAGATGATGAGGCCCAGGACGATCTCATACAGCTGCGTGGGGTGTACGGCCAGCACGGCGTCATTGGGGACAGTCGCGGGCAGGTGGACGCCTAGGGACCGGAAGTAGCCGGCGGTGCTGGGTGGCGATCCCTTGGGGAAGGCGATGCCGTACCAGGAGTGGGTCGGCAGGCCGTAGTCGTCTCCGACGAGGAAGCAGCCGACGCGGCCGGTGGCGTAGGCGATGGCGAGGGCGGGCGCAGTCGCGTCGAACATGCGTGCGAGGGGCAGCTTGTGGCGTCGGATGTAGAGGTAGTAGGCCGTGACGCCGCCGACGAAGCCGCCGTACCAGACCAGACCACCGCGGCTGGTGAGTTCCCGCAGCGGATTCGCCATGAGGTCGGGCACGTGCAGGGCGATGTAGTACGCCTTGGCACCGACGATGCCGCCCACGGCGATCCAGAGGATGGAGTCCCAGGCGATGTCGGGGTCCAGGCCCCGGCGCTTGAGCTGTAGGCTGAGGATCCAGGAGCCCACGACGAACGCGAGGAACATCATGAGGCCGAACGTCGTGACCTCGAAATTACCGATTCTGAACAGGGTTGGATGCATGACCACTCCAGGTGCGAACCTGCCCGGCCGGTTCAAACGACCGCGCTGCTTTCCGTTATACCACGGGGGGCCGCGGGACGTTCGGCCCATCGCCGCAAGATAACGACCAGGCGAACGGGGTCAACGCGCCGCGGGGCCCGGCGTTGTTCGGATCACGCCGCAGAGGGCGCCGAGCGTGCAAGGCCTCCGTCAGCCGGCGAGCCCGTGGAGCTCGCCGGCGACGTGAATGGCCGGCCTCAGGCCTGCTGTCCGGTTTCTGGCACGGCGTCTTCGTCCGGGCTGGCTGTCCAGCGCCGTACTGCGCCGAAGATGATGAGCGCACCGCCCAGGAGGCCGAGGACGGGAAGCAGATAGACCAGCAGGTTGAAGCCTTTGGCCTCGGGCTGGAGGAGGATCCATTCCCCGTACTTGCTGACGAAGTACTGGCGGACCTGTGCCGGCGTCTCGCCCGCTTCCAGCTTGCTGCGGATGATGGCGCGCATCTGCTGCGCCAGCTCGGAGGGCGAGTCCTTGAGGGACGTGCCCTGGCAGACGGGGCAGCGGAGCTGCGCGGACAGCTCCTGGACCTGCTGATCGATGGGCGAGAGGGGCGCCGCCTGCTGGACCGGCTGCTGGGCCGACAGGGCCGTCGCCCAGAGCAGCAGGCAGGCGACGACCGGACCGATGCCGTGGTTCATGATGCGCCTCCTGCCGGCTGGCTGCCGCCCGTGCTGGCCGTCGGCGCCGGCTGCGCGAGCAGCAGGTTGATCTCCTGGTGCAGCAGCTCCGGCGTGGCCGGGCCCACCTGCTTGTACGCCACCTTTCCGTCCCTGCCGATGAAAAACGTTTCCGGAACGCCGTACAAGCCGAAATTGACGGCGGTCCGTGAATCCGGGTCGTAGAGCACCGGATAGGGCTGCCCACCCATACGCCGGACCCACTGACGTCCGTTGTCGGGCGTGTCGTTGTAGAGAATGCCGTAGAACTGCACGTCCTGGCCGGCGTATTCCCGGGCGGTCTCGGCCAGCACGGGGTGCTCGGCGCGGCAGGACAGGCACCAGGAGGCGAAGAAGTTGACGACGACGACGTGTCCCAGATGGTCCTTCAGGTGGACCGAGTCGCGCATCTCGCCCGCGGGCACGCCGCCCACGCCGTCGATGACGCCGAGTGCGAAATCAGGCGCCGGTTTGCCCGGCAGCGGGGATGGGATCGCGCTCGGGTCCTTGGTCATCCCGAATGCAAGCAGGGCGACGATGGGCAGCGCGATACCCACGCCAATGAGCGAGCGTTTCCAGTTCATGGCGTTCCCCCTATCACGAACCGGTGCGCACGGGTTCGGCCCGTGGCCCGGAAGCAGACTTGCGCGGCGCCGGCGCGGTCCGGCGCTTCCAACCGGTGAGGCCGAGCAACGCGCCCAGGCCGACCAGGAGCCCGCCGAACCAGATCCACGCGACCATCGGCTCGACGATGGCACGCACGGTAGCGGACGAGCCGTCCTGCTCGAAGGCCATCAGCGTCAGGTAGAGATCGGAGCGCGGCGTGCTGCGGACGGCCGGCGTCGTAATGGGCGAGCTGGACGCGGGGTAGAAGTTGAGCCGCGGCTCCATGGTGTCAATGCGGCGACCGTCCTTGAGCACCGCCATGTCGGCGCCCACGGCGAAGCGCTGCGGCTCCTGCTGTCCCCAGACGCGGTCGAGGCGCACCACGAAGGTGCCTACCTGCAGGCTCTCCCCCGGCTTCAGGGTGGTTTCGTGCTCGAACCGGAAGGTGGACGACGCCGTGATGCCGAACGCGGCGATCACGATGCCGATGTGCGCCAGGTAGCCGCCGTAGCGCCGGCGGTTGGAGTTGACGAGCCGGAACAGCGCCTGGACCGGGTTCTCGCCGTTGACGCGCACCCGATTGGCCGCGCCCCGGACGTACTCGCCCACGTTGGCCGTGAGGGCGTAGCCGGCGAAGGCGAAGGCCAGAAGCGCCCAGACGCCGCGGGTGCCCGCCACCAGTGCAATGACGACGGCCGCAATCAGGCCGGCACCGGGCACGATCAGCTTGTTCGTGATCTGCTTGCGATCCGGCCGGCCCCACGGCAGCAGCGGACCCACGCCGATCAGGAAGAGCAGCGCGGCCATGATGGGCACGGTCATGCGATTGAAGAACGGCTCGCCGACGCTCACCTTTACGCCTCGAACGGCTTCGGCCACCAGCGGGAACAGGGTGCCCAGCAGCACGGTGAATGCGAACGCGGTGAACAACAGGTTGTTGAGGAGGAACACGGTCTCCCGCGAGGCGGGCGACTGCAGCTTGCCGGGCGACCTCAGCTCCCCTGCCCTGCCGGCCAACATGGCCAGCGCCGCCATGAAGACGATGGCGATGAATCCCAGGAACCAGTACCCGATCGTGCCTTCGGTGAACGCGTGGACCGAGCTCAGGATGCCGCTGCGCGTCAGGAACGTGCCGAGGATCGTCAGCAGGAACGTGGAGATGATCAGGCTCAGGTTCCACACCTTCAGCATGCCACGGCGTTCCTCGACCATGACCGAATGGAGGAAGGCGGTAGCGGTGAGCCAGGGCATGAAGGACGCGTTTTCCACCGGGTCCCACGCCCAGTAGCCGCCCCAGCCCAGCACGTCATAGGACCACCACATGCCGGCCACGATAGCCAGGGAGAGGAAGCCCCAAGCGGTCATGGTCCAGATGCGCGTCTTCTTGATCCAGTCAGCGTCGAACCGGCCGGTGATCATGGCCCCCATGGCGAAGGCGAACGGCACCGTCATGCCCACGTAGCCGAGGTAGAGCAGCGGCGGGTGCACCCCCATGAGGATGTGGTTCTGGAGCAGCGGGTTGGGGCCCGGCCCGTCCGCGGGCACCGGCCACACCTTGCCGAACGGGTTGGCGGGGCCCAGCAGCAGCAGGTAGAAGAAGATGCCCACGAAGAGCATCACGCCGGTGGCTGCCGGGACCAGGCCCTGTCGCTCGTGGCGGTATGCGAAGACCACGGACGCCGTATACGCCGACAGGACCCAGCCCCAGAAGAGGATGGAGCCCTCGAGGGCGCCCCACAACGAGATCACGGTATAGAACGGCGGCGTGGCACGACTGCCGACCTGGGCCACGTACGAGATGCTGAAGTCGTGCGTCAGCAGCCCGTAGATCATGGCCAGGTTGGCCACGGACATCAGGCCGAAGATGGCGTATGCCGCGGCCTGGCCGCTACGAATCAGGTCCGTGCGCTTGCGCCGGTAGCCCCAATAAATGACTACGACGCCGTAGACGGCCAGTACCAGGGCCAGTCCGGTGGCGCCGAGGCCCAAAAGTCGAGTCAATTTTGCCCCTCGCGTATGAGCGTCTTGTACATCTCCTCCGGCTTGTGGCCCGGCGCCGGCGGCCGGTACTGGTTGGAGTGCTTCACCATCAGGTTGGTGGACTCGAAGATCCCGGACTTGGTCAGCTTGCCCTCCACCACCACGCCCATGGTGTCACGGAACATGGTGGGTGGCGCCCCGGTCGAGTGCACGAGGATCTGGTTCTGGCCGTCGGTCAGCTCGAAGCGCAGGTCCAGCGCATTGGGGTCCCATTTCACCGTTCCGGGCTTCACCATTCCGCCCAGCCGGACCGGTGCATCGATGGCCGACGGTCCCTTCGCCAGCAGCTCGGTCGGCGTCAGGAAATAGACCAGGTTCTTGCCGATTCCGCCGTAGACCAGGTAGCCGAATCCGCTCAGGATGATCACGATCCCGACGATCAGCGGCAAACGACGTTTCACGATTCCACCTCCAGCCTCTGCTGGATCTCTTCACGGTCGCGCTGCGCAGCCCGCAAACGCCGAGCCACGTAGACGCCGTAGCCGATCAACACCACCCAGGTGATGATGTAGGCCGCCATGACGTAGTCCCATTCAGACGGCAACGTTGCCTCCTTGTTTGAGCGCGGCTTCCTCCCGCAGCAGCTCGGCCGCCCGTTCCAGCTTGGCGGCGCGGTAGCGCCACGCCACCAACGCAATGAAGATCAGCAGTAGCGCGATGTCGTTCCCCCGCATGGCGTAGCGGTACGGCTTCGCCATGGTCATGGGGCTGGAGTGCGGCTGGTGCAGCGTGCGCCACCACTGGACCGACCAGTACACGATGACCGAGTTCAAGGCGCCCAGGATCGCGACGGCGGCGCTCCAGCGGGCTCTGCGACCGCTGTCCTCCGTGAACGCCCGCAGCGCCAGATAGCCCACCAGGATCACCAGCAAGCGTGAGAGCGGTCAGGACCGCACCGATCTCGGCTCCCGCGGCACCCAGCAGATCGTGCCGCTCCTGGCGGCGGACCAGGTACAGGATGCTCGACACGAACATCAACAGCACGCCCAGGAACGAGATCTCCGCGGTGGGCACGTGCACGAACAGGATCTTCACCAGGTTGCCCATGTTCATGTCGGGCGGCGTGGTGAATCCCCAGATCTGTGTGCCGATGAAGGCGAGGACGCCCACGACCGTCGTCCCCCAGAGCCAGGGGGACGGGGGACCCAGCCGCAGCTCGGCGATGGCTTCTTCCACAGGCGTTTCAGTGGAATTCATGTCATTCCTCGACAACGGTTTCGAAGGTCAGCAACGCCGCGAACAGAAAGATCACGTCGAACGCGACGAGCAGCCCGATCCAGGAGCTCATGTCACCCATGACGTCACCGACCATGAGTGCGGACGTGGCTTCGACGGAGGCCACGAGCACCGGGATCAGCATCGGGAACAGCAGGAGTGGCAGAAGCACATCCCGCGCCCGGAGCCGGCTGGCCATGGCGCCGTAGAAGGTCCCCAGCGTGACGAACCCGAGTGTGCCCAGGAACAGCACCGGCAGTATGCCGGGGAACAGTCGCGTCATGGGGAGGTTGTAGAGCACTGCGGACACGGGGACCACGATGGCCTCCACCAGCAGCACGAAGGCCAGGTTCGCCAGCAGCTTGCCCAGGAAGATGGCCTTTCGCGAGCCCGGGTACATCAGAAGCGTTTCCAGCGCCCCGTCCTCCAGCTCCACCTCGTAGGACCGGTGAAACGCCTGCACACCGCTGAACAGAACGGTCAACCAGAGAACGCCGGCCGCCGCATTGCGCAGGGCGTCCGCATCGGGGCCCAGAGCGAAGCCGAACAGCAGCAGCATGACGCCGGCGAGAAACACGACGGCGTTGAAATTGGCCTTCGTGCGTCGTTCCGTGGTGAGGTCCTTCAGGGCCAGCGATGTCGCCCGGTAGACTTCCCTGCCCACGCTCATGTCAATCGCCTCCCGAAAGGGCGGCGTCGGGCAGCTCGGCGTTCAACCGCGGCCCCGACTCGTACGGCTCATCGCTGATCACCTGACCGTTCGCCAGCTCCACCACCCGTTCCATGACTGCCGAGGCGCGGTCCAGGTCGTGCGTCGCCACGATCACCGTACCGCCGTCCCGGGCAGTCTTCAGCACGAACTCGTTCACCAGCGCGACACCGGACACATCGAAGCTCGCGTACGGCTCGTCCAGCAGCAGCAGGCGCGGTGGATGCAGCAGAAGACGCGCCAGGGCCAACCGCCGCGTCATGCCGGATGAGAACGTCCGCGCCCGTTCGTTGCCCACACGGGCCAACCCGACCGTTTCGAGCATCGCCCGCACGGCATCGTGATCCGGCCGGAGACCGGCCATGCGCAGGGAAAACGCCAGATTCTCCCGAGCCGTCAGGTCGCCGTACGTGCCGGGTGCGTGGCTCAAGCTGCCCACCAGTCCGCGTACCGCGTCGGCGTCCCGCTCCAGATCGTAGCCGTACACCCGTCCGCCCCCCTTCGATGCACGCAGCGCCGTCGCGATCACTCGCAACAGCGTCGTCTTGCCACTGCCGTTATGCCCCGCCAGCGCCACGATCTGGCCTGCGTCCACCCGCAACGATATGCCGCGCAACGCCCAGCGACGGCCGAAACGTCGCGCCACCTGCTCGAGCTCCAGGGCCGGGGCTGCCGTTTCGTCAGTCACCAGGCTGATCCTTGCCTTGTCTCGCACGTCCCGTCAGTCCGTTGGAAAACAATGTAGAAAAATACCCCGAAGTGAGCTTTCGTTCAACGGGCCGAAGCGCCCGGATTCGCGCCCGGCGCCGTCGCCGTGTAACAAGCCCGTCCCACATCGTTGTCATTGAGTCAACGTGTCCCACGGCCGGCCGCTCGCCCCATTCCGGGGGCGTGGGAAGCGTTCCCGGCTCATCTTGACAGAATGTCGCGCAGATGCGCGGGATGGTCTGTGGGGAGACGGCGGAAATCGTTGTGCGGAGAACCTACGCAAAGGAAAAGGGGGGTTTTCCCTACAAGCAGGGATGATGTAGGGAGATGCCCAGGCGGCCGAAACGCAGACGGGCCACCCCGGCCGGGGTGGCCCGTTCACGCGTGTGAGTCGGGGGCGTCAGAAGGTGATACGCAACCCGATACTGCCGAAGAGCCGACCGCCGCCGAGGTCCTTGGAGACCAGCTGCTGGCTGGGCAGGTTGGCATTCTGGAGGTCTGCGGCCCCGATGACGCTGGTCGGCTTCTGGTAACCCACCTCGCCCACGACGTGGAGGAGGAGCAGGCTGATGCCGGCGTCGGCGAACACGTTCCATGCGGCCGTCTTGATGGACCCGCTGATCTGGCCGGGGAACGAGAGGTCCGTGGTACAGACAGCGGTGGAACAGTTCAACACCCAGTACATGTTCATGTTGCTCTTGTAGATGTCGTAGCCGGCGCCGGCGGCCAGGTCGACGACCATGAGGCCCTTGCTGACCATGCCGCGCAGGCTGAACGTGGACAGGTTCGTCGTGAACTGGGCCGGGTCGCCGGCGTTCACGTCACCGAACGTGACAGCCGGCATGTGGTGGTACATTCCGCTGATGGACACGCCCGGCATGAGGATGCCCTGTTTGATGATGCCCACGCGGGCGCCGGCGCCGTAATTGAAGATCGTGTTGTCGATGCCGGCTTTCTTTGCGGCAGGCACGACGGCGACGCTGCCCAGCAGGTCGACGGCACCGAGACCTTTGAGGGCGGGCCCAAAGGAGAGGCCGTTGAACAAGCCTACGGCCACATCACCCTGGAGCGAAGCCAGCGGCACCTTCGAGGTCCCCATGACCGGCAGCTGGCTGGTGGTGAGCGTGGCGTCGAAGCCATTGAACATGTTCGGCATGTCGACCGGCGCTATGTTGGCGCGGGCGGTCAGGCTGATGTGCGGAATGAAGCCGAAACGCGTGCCTATGGTGGAGGCGCTGCCCAGCGTCGGGTTGGCGCCAGAAAACGCGATGCCGACCGTCGGCTGTAGGCTCTGCAGCGTGGTGACGACCTGGGCACAGAGGACCTGATTCTGGCTCTGGATCAGCGACTGAACGGCAGGTGGCGCAGTCGGCGCCGTGAGGGCTGCGCAGTCGTCCAGGAGCGCGCTCTGGGCCTTCGCCGGCGCAGTGGCGGCCGCGAGCAACACCATTACGGCGATAAAGCGTCGCATGAGTCTCCTCCATCGGAGCAAGTCATTGTTCGACATGGTGCAGCGGGGACGCCCGGCAGTCGCCGGCGAGAGAGAGTGGCACCTATGATGAAACACCGGCGAGCCGCCTGTCAAGAACAAAAGACGAACGATCAGCCGGTGCTGTCGTGCTGGAACTGTACCTTGGGCGCCTGTTCTGCGCTCGCCGGGGCCTGAAACGGCTGCCTGCGCTGGGCTCCGATCACCCGAGCGGTGATCAGCTGGGGAAACTTCCGGATGTAGCTGTTGTAGTCGCGGACGGCTTCGTTGTAGTCCCGCCGGGCCACGGCCAGCCGGTTCTCTGTCTCGGTGAGCTCGTCCTGCAGGGCTCGGAAGTTCTGGTTGGCCTGGAGCGTCGGATACGCTTCGACGGCTACGTTCAGGAACAGTCGCAGTCGACCCGCCACGGCTGCGTCCGCCTGGCTCAGCTGCTGCGGGGTGGCCTTGCCCTGGACGGCGTCTGCCAGCTGCTGCCGGGCCTGGCTCAGGCCCGAGCGGGCTTCGGCGACCTGGGTGAAGGTGGTTTTCTCGAACGACGCAGCTTCCTGCACCGTCGCCACCAGGTTGGGGATCAGGTCGTTGCGGCGGAGCAGCTCCGCCTGGATGTTCCCCTGGAGCTGGTCCACGCGTTCGTCCAGGTCCTGGATATGGTTGTAGCCGCAACCGGTGAGGGTCAGGGCCAGAACGGCGATCAGGATGGAACGCGGCTTCATGGAATCAGTCCTCCGGGAGTCGATCGACGTGGTCGGCGGTTTTCTCTGCGAACGTATAGTAGCCGTGCACGATGGGACTGTCGACAGGCCAGTCGTGGGCGTTGCCGCTGGTGCGGGCCTGCCACGCCGTGTGCATGGGCTCCGCGTCGGTCTCCACGAGGGCGGCCGCGCGGTCGAGCACGGCGGGGGTGGTGTCCGGCACCGCTTCTCCGTGCAGGCGCAGCACGGCGCGGGCGTACGTGGTGAAGGAAGGCAGCGCGGATAGCAGCAGTCGTCCCACCTCCGCGGGTCGTTCCGCCGTCACCAGGAGGCCGGAGCGCAGCTGCACCAGCTTGCCGCGCAGCTCCCGCTCGGCCTGCAGCCTCAGCTCGCGCCGGTCCACAACGAGGTCCTTTACGGCATCGTCGCCGTGGAGGACGTTGCGTGCGTCCTTCATGTCCGCCACTTCGATGGCGAACGCGTCCGCCGAGCGGAGCCACTCGTCCCAGGACAGCAGGAGTGGCGCCGTGTTGCCCGCACGTGCCCAGCGACGGGCCAGCGGTCCGGCCGTTCGGAGCGCAGCGGCGTCCACGTCGTCCAGCAGGACGAGGAGGTTGACGTCGCTCACCTTTGGCACGGCCTCCCCGCGCGCCACGGACCCGTGCAGCACCACCGAGCGCAGCCGCTCGGCAAAGGCCTGTCTCAGCTCTTCCACGAACCGTTCGGCCTGGGCGTTCATGTCACGCTCCTTACCAGCTGCCACCCGCACCCCCTCCTCCGAATCCGCCACCGCCGCCGAATCCGCCGAATCCACCGCCCCCGAATCCGCCAAAGCCGCCGCCGAACCCGCCCCAGCCACCGCGGTGGCGGCCACCCATGGGGAACGGCAGGAAGATCAATCCCCCCAGACCCCGGCGGCGCCGACCCAGCCGGCCCAGGAACGACAGCACGATGAGCACGACGAATATGATGAGTGCGAAGGGGATGTGCGGGCTCGACTGCCGGCGTTGCACCGTGCGCGGAGCCTCGCCCGTCAGCTGGAAGCCGAAATGGTCGGCGTAATGCAACGCGACGGCCGCCACGCCCAGCAGGATGCCCCGGCCGTAGTCACGATTCCTGAACGCCGGGATCATGAATTCGTCACGGATCCGACCGGCGTCCGCCGCCGTGATGAACGTGTTCGTATTGGTGCCGAGCTCGATCTTCAGGTGGCCCTGTCCGTCCGGCGACGACTCCTTCGGTACCACCAGCACCACCGTGCCCGTGTTCCGGTTCGGGTCGCCCGGCGCGCCCTTCTGGCCGACCTTCCACTGGCGGCCGATCTGCAGGGCGACCTCGTCCGCCGTTCGCCCTTCAAGCGAGGGGAGCGTCACGACCACGATCTCTCCGCCGGACTTCGCCCGTACCTCGTCGATGACTTCCTGGATCTGTGGCTTCAGCGAATCGGGGATGACGTGGGCAAAATCGTTTATGTAGCCCACCGGCTGCGGCAGCTGGATCTGGGCGGAGAGCGGCGCAGCTCGCGTGGCGGCACAGGCGCCCAGGAACGCTACCGCAAACGCACCCCTGGACAGCGCGCCGCGCCGCCTGCCATGAGCTCCCTTGCCGCGGGCCCGGACCATCTGCTTCAACCCCATCTCACCATTCGGTTCGGCCATAAAACGAACATGTTGCAGTGCCCCCGGCAGGATTCGAACCTGCGGCTGACGCGGTTTAGGAAACCGCCGCTCTATCCACCTGAGCTACGGGGGCGAGAGTCGGAGGCGCCGGGACGTCTCCGCCGGCCTCTTCGACTTCGCTATCATGGAAACCGGGAGATTCCGGCGCAAAACCAACCCTATCGTAATCAGAAAATCCGTTCGCGCCACCCCCGGCTCACGCACGATGCCTCGGGATCCATCGACGCCCAGACCGACGCACGTGGCCCGCGCGGCCCCCCCGCCGTCTGATGGGCCAGCGTTGGCCTTCCCGGGTTGGATTGGCTTACGAGGACGGCTAAGCGGCGGTTGGGTCCCCGACGACGCTGCGGGCGGCCGGCGCGGACCTGGGCGGCTTCCTGATCTCCAGCGCGCCCAGGATCGCCTGCACGAGCACGAGCGGCGGGCTGCTTTTCGGCACGAAGCGTCCGCCATACTGCTCCGTTCTCGTTCTCGCGTCTGCAATGCCTTCGGCGGCCCACACGATGATGGGCACCGCCTTCAAGGCCTCGCGCCGCTTGAGCGCTTCGATGACGCAGCGACCGCCCCTCTCCGGGATCATGAATTCCGTCACAATCACATCCGGCATCTCCCGCAGGGCCGCGTCGACGCCCTCCCGGATCGTGACCGCAGCCTGCACCCTGACGTCCGAAAAGCTGAACAGAGCCGTCACCAGGTGGCGGTTCGCCTCTCCAGGATCGATGAGGAGCAGGGTCTTCACGATGCCTCCAGGACGGGGAGAGATGGACAAGCGCCGGCACGGAATCCGCGCCGGCGCTTGTAACTCGACAGTACGTCGAGGGTCGCGACCGTGTCAACCTGCGTACCGCGAAAAGGTCGAAAGAACCACGAAACCCGATGGCGCACGCTGGCGGCGAGCCGGTACGGCCGGCCGCGTCACTCCTCCCCTGCGGCCAGGAAGCCGGCCAGCAGTCCCGTGAGCAGGGCATCGAAGCGGTCGCCACCCGCAAGCTGGTCCGTGAGGGCTGCGGTGCCGCGCGAGCGCAGGGCACCGGCCAGCCGGTCCAGCCGGTCGGCGAGCTCGACGGCGCGAGTGGCCGTGTGGTCCGGAACGGCCGGTGCAACCGTTGGCTGTTCGCCGTACTCCGTTCCTGGAAGGTGGAACGCTTCCACCGGGAAATCGTCCCGCGGCTCCGGTTCCTCGCTGTCCAGCGCAGGCATACCGGCCTCGGCAGTACGGGGCTCCTGCTCGGCCGAGAAACCGGCGTCCGCAGGACCTTCTGCGGCGGGCGCGCCCATGTCTTCGAACGGGAACGACTCGTCTTCGGCGGCCGTGCCCTCGACGGCCGCGCTCGCGCCGGACTCGTCAAGCTCCGTGGGGCCGGCCGGCACTGCCGGCGGGGTCGTCAGGTCGGGTTCTTCCAGCTCCGCAGGGCCTGCCGGCGCCACCGGCGAAGCGGTCACGTCGGGTTCTTCGGCGCCCGCGAAAAACGGGGGCAATGGCCGTTCACCGCCCTCCTCGGCGGGTTCCTGCGACCACTGTGTGCTCGCGGGGGGCGGGACCTTGGAATCCCGGTTACGATCGGGCTCCGATTCCGTCATCGGCCGGCTCCTGTCTGTACGGGCCATGGTCTTCAAGGGTGGGAACTCGCGTAAGATAAAGGCCCGCGCGAAGCTGCGAAAGTGTCGTGGCGTGGCTTCACGGGTGGCTGGCGGTCACGGTAACGCCGAACAGGAACGCCCGGCCCGGTGCCGGCTCGTAATAGCGTTCGCCCACCGCGTTGACCACGACGGAGCTGTTGTAACGAGCATTCGTGATATTCTGGAGGGCGAGGAACGGTGCCAGCTCGTAGCCGCCTGCGTGTGCCCGTATTCCCGCGCGCAGGTCCGCGGTCGTGGTGAGGTCGGAGCCGGCTCTGGGCGGGTTGGTGGCGGTGTTGGTGTCGTTCACGAACATGCGGTCGGCGGCCACGGTCTGCAGCTCCATGAACGCGCTCTGCGCATTCCACGCGGCCAGGAGTGTGAACCGGTTCTCGGGTACGCCGGGGATGTGATTGCCCTCATCCTGTCGGCCGGGGAGTCCGTCGTCCAGGAAAACGAAATCGCTGAGGGTGTACGATGCGCGCAGCGTTACCTGGCGCGCCGGCTGGACACGGATGCCCAACTCGATGCCGCGGCGGCGCGAGCGGCCGGCGTTGCGGTAGAAGTCGCGTCCAGGCAGTGAGGCCACCTGGAACGGGACGAGCGCATTGCGAACGGCCACCGTGTAGACCGCGAGCTGGCCCGATACGTCCTGCGTCAACCGGCCGCGTGCCCCCACCTCGAAGTTGAGCGCCGTCTGGGGTCGCAAATCCGGGTTGAAGCCCGACGGGAGCGAGTCACCAGGCGTGGGCGGCGCGTTGATAAGCTCTGTGGTGGTGGGCGTTTGAAACGACGTGCTGACCGATGAATAGAAGCTGAGTCCACCGGTGACGTGCAACACGGCGCCGGCGGAGCCGCTGAATGCGTCCAGCGTGCGGGTGCCCGAGTCGTTCGACGCGGCGGTGGCCAGGTGGTCGACGGCCGCGAACGACGTGGCGTCGTAGCGCAGGCCGCCCGTCAGGTCCACCGTCGGCAGGGCGCGGATGCGGGCGAGCAGGAAGGCGCCCAGCGCGGTAACGCGGTCCAGCTCGTCCCGGAACAGCTGGTCGCCGGGCTGTCCGCCGACGTTGTCCCGCTCCTGGCGTGCATCCCGCTGGGCATCTCCGTCGACGCCGCCCGCCAGGGTCAGAGTATGGCCGGCCACGCGTGAGTCGGCGCGGAACGTGATTCGAACGCCGCCACCCCGTCGGTGCAACCGGATGAAGCGCCCGTATGGCAGTGCGGTGCCCACCGAACGCCCCATGCCGTAGACCACGACGTCCAGAGCACCCGGACCCACACGCCGTTCGTAGCGCACGCCCGCCTGCGCCTGCGTACTGGTCTCCCCGCTGCCGGTGGCGACGTTGACGGGCCAGGCGGCGCTCGGGTGAAGGCGGGCCGTGTCGGCCGGCAGCGAGCCGGGGTTCTGGGCGAGGGGCACGGAGGCCACGTTGACGACGAACGTGAGCTGTGAAGCGTCGTCCGGTGCGTAGCGCAGCTTGCTGTTGAATGCGTTTCTCCGTGCCGCGGAATGCGCCCGGAACCCGCCCAGCGACATGTGGCTCAGACTGGCGATGTAGCCGGCACGCTCGCTCCGGCCGCCGGCGCTGGCCTGCAGCTTCCAGAAATTTGTGGGTGCACCGGTGCCGTAATCCCCGGCAACGGCCCTGAACGCAGCGAAGCGCGGCGCTTGCGGCACTTCCGTCTCGATGGCGATCACGCCGCCGGCGGCATTGCCGTACAGTAGCGAGCTCGGGCCACGCAGGACCTGGACGCGGCCCGCGGAGCCGAGGTCCACATTGGTCAGCGTCGCTTGCCCGTCCGGGAGGGTGAGGGGAATGCCGTCCACGAGGATCCGGATTCCCCGGACGCCGAAGGCCGCCCGGGCTCCGAAGCCGCGCATGGAGATCCGGCTGCCCAGAGCCAGGTTGTAGCGGTTGTCCACCTCGACGCCCGGTACGCCGACCAGGGCTTCGTCCAGGCCCACGGTGGCGCGGGCGCGTCGGATGACCCGGCGGTCCAGGGTCGCGCTCGCCATGGGCAGGTCTTCCAGGGGCAACAGTCCGCGGGCGACCGTCGCTTCCAGGGCGGGCAGGCGGTAGACGGCCGGGCCCGACGTGTCGGCCCCGGCCGTGTCCGTCTGGACGGTTTTGGGGCGCACCTGCGCACGCGCGGAGAACGCTACCAACAGCATCGCCTGGCACAGGAGCAGGCTCCGCCCCGCCATCACACCACGAACTTGATGATCAGGAAGCCGCCCACGAGGAGTATGAAGAACGCCCAGGCGAGCCAGTCGAAGTAGCGGTCGATGAAGTCCTGGATGCGGGCGCCGAAGACGAAGATGAGCGCCGCGATGGCGAAGAATCGGGCGCTGCGGCTGAGGGCGCTGGCCAGCACGAAGACCGGGAACGAGATAGCGAACACGCCCGCGGAAAGGGTGAAGACCTTGTAGGGAATGGGGGTCAGGCCGGCGGTGAACACGGCCCAGAAGTCGTACCTGTCGTAGAGGGCCCGGACCGTCTCGAACGCGGCGGGCGTGACGCCGGGCACGTAGGTGAAGAAGAAATGACCCACAACGCTCCACAGGGCCCAGCCGATGCCGTAGCCGACGATTCCACCCGTGATGGAGCCGACGGCACAGATGAGCGCGAAAGCAAACGCCCGACGGGGCGCTCCAAGCGACAACGCGATAAGCAGCGGGTCCGGCGGCACCGGGAAGAACGAGGATTCGGCGAATGCGAGGCCGCCCAGGGCCCACGGTCCACCCGGCCGTTCCGCCCACGACAGTACCCAGTCGTACAACCTGCGGAGCCCCCTGCGCCGCACCGCAGGGTGCACGGGCCCAACGGTGTCCCGCCCTTCCATCTGCCGTTCCTCCGTCACCGGTCCCATCCGTAGCGCCCCACGAGCGGAACGAAGACGCACGTGGTGATCTCGTGCTCCTCGGTGCCTTCGGTCGTCTTGCGGACCAGCATGAGGCGCTGTACATCCTTGCCGCCGATGGGGATCAGCATACGGCCGCCCTCCGCCAGCTGGCTCACCAGCGCATCCGGGACGGACGGCGCCCCGGCCGCCACCAGGATGGCGTCATACGGTGCGTAGCGGGACCAGCCCACGGTGCCGTCGCCTGTCAGGATGGCCACGTTGCCGTACCGCAGAGAGTCCAGGGCGGCCCGGGCGCGCACCGCAAGCGCCCGGATGCGCTCTACCGAATAGACCCGGTCGGCGAGCTCGGCCAACAGGGCCGTCTGATAGCCGCTGCCCGTGCCGATCTCCAGCACGCTCTCGTGAGGCTCCAGCCGCAAGGTCTCCAGATAAAGCGCCTGCAGCGAAGGCTGTGAAATGGTCTGCCCGTAGCCGATGGGGAGCGCCCCGTCTTCGTACGCACGGCGGCGCACGGCTTCCGGCACGAAGACGTGGCGCGGCACCTTCGCCAGGGCATGCAGCACGTCCATGTCCTCGATGCCCCGGTCGCGGATCGCGTCCACCAGCTGCAATCGACGCCGTTCGTACGGATCGTTCACGCCTGCAGCTGCCAACGCTCGATCTCCTTCAGGAGCTCGTAATCCGTCAGGTCCAGGCGCAGCGGCGTGACGGAGATATAGTCGGAGTGGATCGCCCGGAAATCCGAGTCGTCGCTGCCCCACCAGCGGCTCTCGCCGCCACCGATCCAGTAGTATTCCCGGCCGTTGGGGTCCGTGTCCCGCGTCACCGAACCTTCATACGTGCGCCGTCCAAGAGTCGTCACCCGGATGCCCTGCACCACGTCCGGCCCGCCGGCCGGCAGGTTGACATTCAGCAGCGTCGGCCGCGGCAGGCCGTTGTGGCCGAGGATCTGGTCCAACAAGCGCGTCAGCAAGGGGGTCCAGGCCTCGATGCCTTCCGGCTCCCGGCCGACATGCGAGACGGCGATGGCCGGGATGCCCAGAATGACGGCTTCCATGGCCGCTGCGACGGTGCCCGAGTAAAGCACATCGTCGCCCAGGTTGGCTCCGTGGTTGACACCCGACAACACCAGGTCCGGCGGTTCCGGCATGAGGGCGCCCAGGGCCAGGGCCACGCAATCGGTGGGCGTGCCGTCCAGGGTCACCATTCCGGGCCGCACCTGGCGCACCCGCAGCGGGTGGTGCATGGTCAGCGAATGGCTGGTGGCGCTCTGCTCCCTGTCCGGCGCCACCACCTGGACCTCGCCCAGCGCGCTCGCCGCGCGAGCCAGCGCGGTCAGGCCGGGGGCCAGATAGCCGTCGTCGTTGGTGATGAGAAAGCGCATCAGGAGCCGGCGTCGGGCGCCAGCAGAGCCTGCACGGCGCGCAGCTCGTTGCGCAGCATGTCGAGCGTGGAATCTTCCAAGGCCTGACGCGACGCTTCCTGCATCTCGCCTTCGCGGCGCACCGATTCCAGCTTCTTCTTGGCACCCTCGATGGTGTACTTCTCCTCGTACAGGAGCTGGCGCACCAGCAGGATCAGCTTGATCTCCTTGCGCTGGTACACGCGGTTGCCGGACCGGTTCTTGGACGGGTTCAGCAACGGAAATTGCGTCTCCCAGTACCGCAGCACGTGCGGCTTGAGCTCCACCATCTCGCAGACTTCACCGATGGAGTAGTACTCCTTGCGAGCAATACGACGGTCACTCACTCCCAGACCTCCGGTTTCGGCTCTCTCGTCATCAGGTTGCGCACCGCCTCCGCAGGCGGACGGCCTTCGAACAGCACGGCTCGCACCTCGTCGGCGATGGGCATCTCGACGCCACGCCGCGTGGCCAGCTCGCAGGTCGCACGCGTCGTCTCGACGCCCTCCGCCACCATCTTCATCTCGGAAAGCACATCGTCCAGCGCCCGACCCCGGCCCAGCTGCTCCCCCACGCTCCGGTTCCGGCTCAGCTTGCCGGTGCATGTGAGGATCAGGTCGCCCATGCCGGCCAGGCCCGCGAACGTCATAGGGTTGGCCCCCAGCGCGACGCCAAGGCGGGTGATCTCCGCAAGCCCACGCGTGATGAGCGCGGCCAGCGTGTTGTAGCCCAGGCCGAGGCCGGTTGCCATGCCTGCCGCCAGCGCGATCACGTTCTTGAGGGCACCGCCCAGCTCCACGCCCGGCACGTCCGGACTGGTGTAGACCCGCAGGTAGTCCGTCTGGAACAAAGCCTGGACACGCCGGGCGAGCTTCGGCGATTGGCTAGCCACGGTCACGGCGGTGGGTACCTCACGCGCCACCTCCAGCGCGAACGTGGGGCCCGAGAGAAACGACAAGCGGCTGTTCACCGGCTCGGGCAATACCTCGTCCAGCACCTCCGCCATCGTTTCCAGCGTGGACGTCTCGATGCCCTTGGACGCGCTCACCACGATGGCATCCGGCGGTATCCGGTCGTGGGCCGACCGCATCACGGTACGCACGTGCTGCGATGGCGTGACCTGGACGATCACCGTGGCATCGGTGACCGCCTCGTCGATGTCCGGTGTGGCGCGTAACGGCTCCACCAGGGGGATGTCGGGCAAGTAAACGGAGTTCGCGCGATCCCGGTTGATGGATTCCGCCACGTCCGACTCGTAGGACCAGACGCGCACCTCGTGCCCCTTCTTGGCCAGCAGGTTCGCCAGCGTCGTGCCCCAGCTGCCCGCGCCGACGACCGCGATGCGCTCCGTCACCGGGCCTCCCGCGCGTCGTGTCCGAACCGATGCTCCTCGCCCCGCACCAGCCGGCCGATGTTCGAGCGATGCGCGAAAACCACGAACCCGGCCACCGCCACGGTCAACCAGAACACCATGCCGATGCCGCTCGTCAGATAGACGGCCACGGGTACCACCACGGCGGCCAGGATGGACGCGATGGACACGATGCGCGTGGTGAACACCACGGCGCCCCAGACGAGGGCGCCCACCAGGACCCCCCACGGCGCCAGGGCCAGCAGGACGCCCGTGCTGGTCGCCACGCCCTTGCCGCCCCGGAAGCCCACGTAGACCGAGTACACGTGCCCGATGATGGCCGCGGCTCCGTAGGCCAGCGCCCATTGTGCGTGCGGATTCCCGTCCCACATGGGGAACAACGCGGCCGGCGCCCAGCCCTTGAAGACGTCGAAGACGAGCGCGGGCGCGGCTCCCTTCCACCCGAGCACGCGGAAGGCGTTCGTGGCTCCCAGGTTGCCGCTCCCGTGCTGCCGGAGGTCGATGCCGCGCAGCACGCGTCCGGCCAGGTAACTGGTGGGCGTGGCGCCGAGCAGATAGCTCGCCACCAGGAGGATCCAGGTCATGCGGCGCCTTCCCGCCTGCCGCGGAAGCGCAGACGCAGAGGGCTGCCCGTGAAGGGCCAGCGCTCCCGGAGCCCGTTATGGAGGTATCGCCTGTAGTTCTCGGACACGCCGTGCTTCACGTTGACGAAGAAGACGAACGTCGGCGGTTTCACATTCGATTGCGTCGCATAGAGGATGCGCACCGGTCGGCCTCGATAATGCGGCGGCGGCTGTCGCTTCGCCAGTTCGTGCACCACGTCGTTGACGTCCGGCGTGGGAATTCGACGTTCCCGTTCCGCCGCCACCGCCAGGACGAGGTCCAGGGTCTTCTGAACCCGCTGGCCGGTGAGCGCCGATGTGAACAGGACGGGCACCCATCGGAGGTTCGGTGCCCGCTCGAACAGATGACGCTGGTATTGGACGGCCGTATTCGTGTCCTTCTCCACCAGGTCCCACTTGTTCGCGGCAATGACCAGGCCGCAGCCCGTCGCCCACGCCTTTTCCGCGATCTTGAGATCCTGCACGTGGACCGGCTCCGAGGCGTCCACCAGCAGCAGGCAAACGTCCGCGCGTTCCAGCGCCCGTTCAGTGCGGAGCGCGCTGTAGTACTCGAGGCCTTCCCGGATCCGTGAGTGACGCCGCAGTCCGGCCGTATCCACGAAGACCAGCGTGCGCCCGTGATACCGCATGGGCGTGTCGATGCTGTCTCGCGTGGTGCCCGCCTCCTCGTTCACGACCAGTCGCTCTTCCCCCAGCAGGCGGTTGATCATGCTGGACTTGCCCACGTTCGGCTTGCCCACCACGGCCACGTACAGGGCATCCTCCTCCTCTTCCGGCGGCGCTTCCCCGAGATGGCCCACCACCACGTCCAGCAGGTCGCCGGAGCCCCGGCCGGACAGCGCGCTGACCGGCACCGGCTCACCGAGCCCCAGCTCCCAGAACTCATGATGGTCCACTTCATCCGGCAGTCGATCGAGCTTGTTGACCGCCAGCACCACCGGCCGGCCGGAGGAACGCAGCAGGTCGGCCACTTTCTCGTCCACCGGATGGGGCCCCGTTCTGCCGTCCACGACGAACACCAGCACATCCGCCTCTTCCAGCGCAGCCAGCACCTGCCGCCGGATCGCTGCCACGATCGGCTCCCGGTCGTCCACGTCCAGTCCGCCCGTATCCACCACGTAGAACTGGCGGCCTGCCCACTCCGCACGTGCGAAATTCCGGTCCCGGGTCACCCCCGGCGCGTCGTCCACGATGGCCACGCGTCGGCCCAGAAACCGATTGAACAGGGTCGATTTGCCGACGTTGGGTCGGCCTACGATGGCGACCGCAGGAAGGGACCGGCTCACAGCTGGGACAGCGCGGCCGCCAGCTCGTAGCCCGCCACCGCGCGGGCGCCGGCCAGCCGTCCTCGCAGCTCCACCAGGGACATGCTGTCGATGAACAACCCGTCGTCGTTGAGCGACTCGGCAGGCAGCAGCACGTCGTCGAACGGCCCTGCCTGCTCCACCGCCGCCGCGATATCGGCGCCCGGCAGGAGACCGGCCGTGGTGACGGTGGGGCCGAACAGCCGGTTTTCCACGGGCAGCAGCGACAGCCGGGCACCCGTCCGCTCGTGGAGGCGCGGCACGATGGGCACCATCACTTCGCCCATCCGTGCACCGGTCACGAAGGCCAGCCTGCGTCCGTCGAGGCGTGGCAGGTCCGGGAATCCTCGTTTCAGCGCGTCCAGGAACGACCGCACCGCACCCACGCCGTTCTCGGTGAGGGGCCAGTCGTCGTAGTACTCTCCCGGGGGAACGGGGCGGCCCGCCGTGAAGAAGAGCTCATCGGACGCATACGCCCAACCCGTGCCGCGCTCCGCCGTGGCCTTCTCGCGCGCCCGTTCCACCTGCCGGAGCGCCTGCGCCGCCTCGGCTCCCGTCAGGAGCCGAACCGGCCGGTCGAGGTTGTAACGGGTGAGACCCACCGGCACAACGGAGACAGACAGGATATGCGGCCCCAGGGACCAGAGGTCCTGCAGCGTGCGGTCCAGGTGGGCGCCATCGTTCCAGCCGGGACACAACACGACCTGCGTGTGTACGTCGATGCCGGCCCCGGTCAGGTTCCGAAGCCGGTCCACGATGTCGCCGCCGTGCGGCACGTCCAGCAGCCGCATGCGCACCTCCGGCTCCGTGGCGTGCACGCTCACATAGAGCGGCGACAGGCGTTGATCCACCAGCCGTTGAAAGCCCCGGGGGCCCAGGTTCGTCAGCGTGACGTAGCTGCCATGGGTGAAGGACAGGCGAAAATCATCGTCTCGCAGATACAACGATTGGCGCACGCCCGGCGGGTTGCCGTCAATGAAGCAGAAGACGCACTTGTTCGCACACTCCCGCACCTTGTCCGGGGCCGGCACCACACCCAGCGATTCGCCCACCGGCTTCTCGATGTCGTACAGCACCGGACCGTCGTCCTGGAACACCTCCACCTCGAGACGGCCGTCCACTTCCAGGAACTGAAAATCGAGGACATCGCGAACAGGGGTGCCGTTGATACGCACGATGCGGCTGCCGATGCGCAACTCCAGCTCATCGGCGATGCTGCCCGCCCGGATGCCCGCGATCCTGACCATGCTTCCCCTTACGACGGCGGGGCGGTCTGCCGACCGCCCCGCCGTC
>JARRJS010000063.1:0-16320 GCA_037388885.1 Gemmatimonadota bacterium | reverse complement strand
GCGGGCCGGATCGGTGGCGAGCTCCCAGATGCCTACGAGGCCGTTGGACTCGAAGTCCATGAACACCGGGTTGTCGTTCACCGACTCGATCCAGCTCTCATACTGTCCCTGGTTCACGATATACTGGCCGTACTCGCTCCGGCCACCGTACACCTCGAGGTGCGTGTTCTGCGTCGCCGAGAACTCGGACTCCGACGTCGAATCGATGACCTGCGTCTGGAGGGAGGCGGAGCCGAACAGCGACTTGAAGCTCGCGCTGGCGTACACGTCGATGCCACGCCCCGACTTGTCGAAGGACATGTTGGCCGACGTCATATAGTCGAGACGGCCGCCCACGATGATGCCCCTCATCACGTACATCCCGAAGGTGTTGAACACGTCGAGGGGATCCACGTTCGGGTCGTTGATGGCGGCCGCCGCGGCCGGCGTCAGATAATTGCGCAGCTGCTCCGGCGTTTCCGAGAGCGCCACGCGCAGTCCGTATTTGCGAATGATGCTCTGCACGGTGGCGAACGAGTACTGCGAGCTTTCGTACCGGCTCTGGCTGAACGCGGTCTTCAGGGATCCGGAGAACCCGAAGCCCCCTCCGCTGACGTTCACGCTGACCTGGAGGTTGTTCAGGTACTCGCGACTGGTCTGGCCGCTCACGACATCGTAGCTCGCCCGTTCGTACTGGACCCGCCGCAGGAGGCCGTCTCGATCCAGGGCCGCCAGGTCCAGGACCGGCGCCCGCACGTCGGCCACGTCGGCGTAATTGCCGCCGATGTCGTACCCGGAGCCCAGGACGTCCATGCCCGCAGCGTCCAGCGCCGGAGTCGCATCGCCGCACGCCACATAGAATCCGATGCGAGTCGTGTCGCCCGCCACCGTCTGCACCAGGAGCGGGTTCTCCCCGCTCAACGTGCAGGACGACCCCAGACCCACCAGCGTCACCAGGTGGCTGCCCGGCTCGAGGTCGGGTATGAGCACGGTGTCGCCCGCCACGAGAGGCACGGCTGCGGCGCCGTCGACACCGACGGAAAGGCTCGCGTTGGACGTGCCTCCAGTCAGGTCGAGCGCAACCACGAGGGTGCTCGAGGTCGGTTTCGGGCCGGTCGAGTCGCTGCAGCCGGCGAGCCCCGCGAACACAGGGAGGATTACAGCCAGGAAGACCGCTCGGAAGGACTTCATATGACCCCCCACCGGCCCGGTATGCGGCCGGGAGCGCAAGAGAGCACCGACCGCTCAGACCGGGGCACCGGCAACGCAGGCAGCACGCGCTACGATGTGCGGGTTAGAGGGCGGTGTAACGCCCAAAATGCGAATTCATGATACGGGGGTCAACCAACTCCTGCAAACGGATGTCCCAAGATCCATCCGTCAACGACGGGGAGTTCTACCGCTGGAGACGAAAAATCCCCCGCTCGGGAGGGATTCTTCACAGTGGGCCCGGCAGGATTCGAACCTGCGACCCTCGGATTATGAGTCCGGTGCTCTGACCAACTGAGCTACGGGCCCTCTTCCGGGAATGTACAGCGGTCAACGTGCCGGGAACAACAGGCGGGAGAGACGTCCGCTACAGCGCGCAAAGGGTGCGGTCGCCTCGTTCGACGGTCAACGGTCGTCGGTCGTCGGTCGCGGCGCCGGACGGCGCCGCAACAGCACCGTCCCGCTCATCCGGCGCGCCACCTCGCGCTGCTTCTTCGAGATGGCCGAGATGAGATGCACGATCCAGGCGCCGCGCATCTCGCGGTCGAGGCGACGGGCTTCCTCCATGATGGAGTGGTACTCGGCCAGGTGCCAGCCGAAGGGTGCGAAGAAGTCGGGTCCTTCGGGCGGTGCGAACCTGAATTGGACGTCGTCGTTCATGGCCCGGCCGTGGGAGCGCTGCATCATCTTGAGCAGGCGCGGTGAAGCCAGGTCGGTGAGCCACCATTGCAGGGCCGGCTGGTCGTGGAGGTCGCCGGCGAAGGCGCCGACCTGTTCGCGGGTGAGGTAGACCATGAGGCCTTCCGTGACGACGAGTCCGCGGGACCCGGCGTTGACGGCGCGGTGGAGCAAGGTGCGTCGCGCCTGGGCGTCGGTGAGGTCGACGGGCTCGCGGGCGAGGCGGCAGCGGGGCACTTCGGCTTCCAGGTGCTCGGTCTTGTAGGCCAGCACGGGGGCGAAGTCGGCTTCGACCCACATCAGGTCGGCAGGCAGGTCCAGCCGATAGGGCCGGGTGTCCAGGCCGGCGGCCAGGTTGAGCACGACGTCGACGCCTTGCTCGCGGACGAGCCGCAGGATGACCTCGTCCATGACCGCGGTACGCACGATCATGGCCCATGCGGTCCCCATGCCCCGGGGGATGGCCCGCACCATCGCTTCGGCGTCCTCGCCGGCCAGCCTGCGGGCGAACGGGTCGTGGAACAGGGCGTCGGGCCGCTCGCTCTCCATGGCGCGATAGAGGGCGACCCAGCGGGCGGTGTCCGAGACGTTCTCGATGCTCACCCGCCGAGCTCCGTCAGCATGGCGGCCTCGACCCAGCCGTCGCGGCCGGCGAGGGTTCGAACGCGCCACCAGCCGTCGTGGCGCTGGACGATGCGGAGCCCATCGCCCGGGTCGAGAGCAACGAGCGGGTCGCCCCGCAGGTTGGGCGTTGCGCGCAGGGCGGCGTCCGGGCCGGTCACCACGGCCAACTCGGGCGCCATGGCATGGGCGGCCGCGATGCCGCCGACCACGACGGCCGCGGTCACCAGCACGGACGCCAGGGTGACCAGGTAGGCGCGCCGCCGTCGCATGTAGAGCAGTAGCGCGGTGCCGCCCAGGAGCCAGCACAGGCTGGCCAGCAGCATGGACTCCTCCGGCGCCAGCGGCGGCAGCGGCCGGACGCGGTCGACGAGGGCCGGGTCGGCCCCGGCCACCCGCAGGTTGTTGAGCACGTCCGGGTCGCGCGGCGCCCGGGACAGTGCTTCCAGCCAGGCCCGGATGGCCTGCCCGCGGTCTCCGACCGCCTGGTACGCGTTGCCCAGGTCGTACCAGCCGGCGGGGTCGGCGGGCCGGGCGGTCGTGTAGCGCCGGAAGGCAGCCAGCGCCGTGGCCGTGTCGTTCGCCTGGAACGCCGCGATGCCCTGCCGGAACGCGGCGCGTGCATCGGCTGCCGGCTGTGCGTCGGGCCCCGACGACGCCAGCCGGGCCGATTCCGACGCCGGCCGGGATGCTTCCGGCGCGACCACCGCCTGCGGCGACGCACCCGCCAGGGCCGGCATCGCCAGCGCGGCCAACGTCGCCAGCGGAAGAACCAGCGCCAGCAGCACCGGCGCCGTCGAGGACACCCGGTCGTCGGCGGGCCACGACGCCTGCCGGTCCACGGATTCCAGCAACCGTTCGGCGGCCTGGAGGTACACGCGCCGGCTCTCGGAAGACGGCGGCGTCGGCTCGTACGCCGCGCGCTGCAGGCGAGCCAGCAGGTCCGCGAGCCCGCGTGCCACGTCCTCGGCGACGCCCGCGTCCTGGAGCGGGGCGACCAGCGACTCCGGCGATCCGTTGAGCCGGCGGTCCAGGCGCTCCGCCAGCCAGGCGCGCACACCGTGATTCAGCTCCCGGAAAAACGTGACCGCTTCCATGCGTGTGGGTGCGCGCAGGTCATCGACGAGCTGGCGACGTCGGCGGGCGAGGCTACGCCGGCCGGGCCGGCGGTCGGCGCGTCGTCGTCTGCGGACCAGGAACATGCCGAACAGACCCAGCAGCGGAGTGACCTGCAACGCGCCGAACCACGGGGTCAGCGTCCAGCGCAGCGGCGACGGCGCGGGCTCCAGCTTCAGGTAGCGCAGGCGATCATCGGACGGCGGCGGCGCCGTCCCGTCCGCCACGGCCGCGGGCTGGACATCGAGGGCAAGCGGCGCCGTGGACGCCGTCAAGAACCGCCTCTGCTCCGGGTCGAAGAACGGGTAACGGATGGCCGGCACCTCCAACGTGCCCGCGCGGTCCGGGATCAGCACCCACTCGAAGCGCTTGCGACCGCGGACGTGCCCTTCCACCACGTCGACGGACGCGTCCTCGGTGGGCGGAAACACCTGCACGCCTTGCAGCGCCGGCAGCGCCGGCGCGGGCAGCGCCTTCTTGTTGCCCACGCCGTCCACCGTCACGGACAGCACCGCCGCCTCGCCCGCGCTCACCCGGCCGGGCTCCAGGCGCGCCGACGCCGAGTAGCGGCCCACGGCGCCGGTGAAGCCCGCCGGCCGCCCGGCGGACGGCACGGGCAGCACGACGAGCCGGAGCGTGTCGCTCAGCACTTCCCGGGTCTCCGGCGCGTTCATCAAGCCCCGGCGCACCTCGTAGGACAGGTGCGCCGGCGGGATGACCTGCTCGCCGGCGGCCACCGGGAAGAGCGCCCGCTGGAAGGTCTGCACCTCGTAGATGCTGGAACCGACGATGCGCGAGTTGGACTCGGGGGACCCGGGCAGCTCCTGCACCCAGAAGCCGGTGGGGTTGGGCGCCTCGTACTCCGGCGCGCGCCGCAGCCGGAGTCGTACCTCGTCGCCGAACGTGGCCTCGGCATGGAACGTCACCTGCTGGCCGACGTAGGCCGTGTCCGTGTTCAACCAGGTGCGCAGCGTGACGTCGTCGCGGGGCTGCGCCGGCGCTCCTTCGCCCTGCTCCACCGTCAGCACCAGCGGGCGGGTCTGGTAGCGGTGCGCGCCCACCACGACGGCCAGCGG
The DNA here is from genome assembly GCA_037388885.1 of Gemmatimonadota bacterium. Classification (GTDB taxonomy): domain Bacteria; phylum Gemmatimonadota; class Gemmatimonadetes; order Longimicrobiales; family RSA9; genus JARRJS01. The sequence goes on along the minus strand of JARRJS010000063.1, from coordinate 11,641 downwards.
GGGGATACGGAAGCGTCCCGCCTGGCGGGCCAGCAGCACGTAGTCGCGACTCACGAACCGGCGGGTGCCGCCGGGCAACGAGAACTGGCGCTGGTCGGAGCTGCGGGTGTGCACCACCCGGAGGCCGGCCGGCAGCCCGACGAGCGGCTCGATCTGCGGCCGTTCGCCTTCGGTCCGGATGCGCAGCTGCAGCACGACCGTAGAGCCGGCCGCGATGGTCGTCTGGTTGAGCGACGATTCTACCGCAACGCTCTGCTGGAGCGAGACCGGCCGTTCGGCGGCGCGGCCGCCGCCCGGCACGCCGACGAGGAGGGCAAGGAGCAGGGGGATCATCACCAGTCCCGGAGCACCTTCGTGTGCCGTCGTTCGTGGAGCTTCTTGCGCACCAGGTCGCGCTCGTTCTGCTCGACGGCCGCCAGCAGCCGCTCGGCCTGCTCCCGGGTCAGGGGCCCCGTCTGCTGCATGGCCTCGGCGTCGCCCTGCTGGGTGCCCGGCTGCTGGCCGGGGCGCGGCTGACCCTGCGGCCGCTGCTGTTCCTGGCCGGCGCCCGATTGCGGCAGCGACGGCTCCTCGTTGCGCTCCCTCAGTGCCATCTCATAGTTCCACTTGGCGTCGGCCGAGCCAGGGTCCAGGCGCAGCGCACGGCGGTACGCCTGCACGGCACCCTCCAGCAGACGACGCCGCGCCTGCGGGTCTTTCTCGGACCGACCTTCCTCGAGGAAGCGGCTGCCCAGGTTGAACAGCGCCGGCTCGCGAACCTGTGCGTTGGCGGCGTCCAGCGCCGCCTTCAGCTGTGGCTCCGCTTCGTCGTAGCGGCCCAGGCGCAACAGGGCCGTACCCAGGTTGAACCGCACGATGGGCCCGTCGTCGCCGTCGGCCAGGGCCTTCCGGTACGCCGCCACGGCCTCCGCGTACCGGCCTTCCCGGTACAGCCGATTCCCGCGTTCCCGGTCGCCGATGCCGAAGCCCGTCGCCAGGGCCACGATCAGCAAGAGCGAAGCACTACGAAACCGCACGCGCTTCCTCCTCCCGCACGCTCGAGTCCACACCTGCAATGTCCGGCGTTTCCGCCCGGCGGGCCAGGACCGCGTCCAGCACCAGCAGCACAAGCGCCAGCGCCGCGAACCACTCGTACCGCGTCCGCCGCTCCACCCGGCGGTTGGTCACGCCTTCCTCCCGGTCCAACCCCTTCAGCAATGATACCAGCCGATCGCCCGCGCCGGCACGGTTCAGCTGGAAGTACCGGCCTCCCGTGCGGTCGGCCACCTGGCGCAGCAGGTCATCGTCCAGGTGCGAGATCACGATCTGGCCATCCGGACCGCGCTTGTAGCCCGTCATCGCGCCCGTTTTCGGATCCAAGTCCGGCACCGGCGCGCCCTCCGACGTGCCGATGCCCACCGTATGCACGACGACGCCCTGCTGCGCCGCCCGCTGCGCGGCCGCCAGCACTTCACTCCGCTCGTCCAACGCCTCCCCGTCCGTGATCAGCACGACGACGCCCGGCCGCGTCTCCGGCGCCTGCGCCAGGTCCGTCGCCCGCCGCAGCGCCGACCCCAGGGACGAGCCGCCGTAGCTGACGATGCTCGGGTCCAGCGCGCCCAGGTAGAGCTCCAGGGCACCGTGGTCCACCGTCATGGGCGACAGCGTGTAGGCCCGCCCGGCGAACGCCACCAGGCCGACCCGGTCGGCCGGCAGCTCCCGCAACAGCCGGCGGGCCAGCGTGCGCTCGCGCTCCAACCGCGACGGGTCGGCATCGCGCGCCAGCATGGACTTGGACACATCCAGCGCCAGCACCAGGTTCGCCGACGGCGTCCGGTCCTCCACCGAGATGACGCCCCAGCGCGGCCCGGACGCCGCGACGCCCAGGCCCGCGGCCGCGATCAGCAGCAGGACGAAGCGCCGGGTCGGGAAGGCGCGAAGGTCACCGGCGCCCAGGCGGGCCAGCATGCCCGCATCGCCCAGGTTGCGCACTGCGCGTCGGCGCCGCAGCACGTAGCCCACGACGCCCAGCCCGACGAGCACGGGCAGCAGCAAGGCGAGCCAGAGTAGGGCCGGGTGGTCCAGCGTCACGGGATCCTCCCCCAGCGACTGGACCGCAGGCCCCACTCGCCGACCAGCAGCAGGCCCGCCAGCAGCAGGAACGGCAGGTAGTGGTACGTGTAGTTCGTGTACCGGTACACGTGCACGGGCGTCTTCTCCAGCTGGTCGATGCGCCCGTAGATGCTGTCCAACGCCGCCCCGTTGGTCGCGCGGAAGTACTGGCCGTGGGTAATGGCCGACACGTGCCGCAGCAGGTCCTCGTCGATGTGCACCGGCAGGTTGGCGTACTGGTAACCGCCCAGCACGCCCCGTGCGATGGGCGTCGGCGCCACGCCCTCGCTGCCTACGCCGATCGTGTAGATCTTGATGTCGAACGCCGCCGCGGCCTGCGCCGCCGTGACGGGGTCGATCTCGCCCGCGTTGTTCTCGCCATCCGTCATCAGGATCATGACCCGGGACTTGCCCGGCGCGCGCCGCAGCCGATTGGCCGCCGTAGCGATGGCCGTCCCGATGGCCGTGCCGTCCTGAAGCTGTCCGATCTGCAGGTCGTCCAGCGCCTGGTACAGCACCGGGTAATCCACGGTGAGCGGCACCTGCGTCAGTGCCTCGCTCGCGAACGCCACCATGCCGATCCGGTCGTAGTGACGGCCACGAATGAACTTGCCCACCACCTCCTTGGCCACCGCCAGCCGGTTCTGGGGATGGAAGTCCTCGGCCAGCATCGAGCTGGAGATGTCCACGGCCACCACGATGGCGATGCCCTCCGCCTCGATGTCCACCCGTGAGAAGCCGGTGCGCGGACCTGCCAGCGCCACCACCAGCGCGCCCACCGTGCCCAGACGCAGCCAGCCGGGCATCCGGGCCAGCCAGCGGTGGCCCGCCGGCGCGATGCGCGCCACCATGGCGGCGCGGGCAAACGCCAGCGCCCGCTGCCGCCAGCGCCGCTCCAGCAGCACCGCCAGGGGCAGGAGCAGCAGCAGGGCGAGGGCCCACGGATGCTCGAACGACACGTTCATGCCGCCTGCTCCGGCGTCGGTGCGGGCGACCCGAACCGCACCACCCACGTGCGTATCCGGGCCCACTCCGCCTCCGCCTCGGAGGCCGCCGGCCGCCGCCGCGCGAACTTCACCAGATCGGCCGCCTCCAGAAGCTCACCCAGCTCGCGCACGTCCGCCGACCACGCGCTGCGCCCCATGTGCGCCAGAACCTCGTGCGTCGTCAGGTCCTCCCCCCAGCGCCCGTCCAGCTCCGCCAGATAGGTGCGCACCGCCTCCGTGACCAGCGAGTAGAACACCTTCGCCTCGCCCCGGTCCATCAGGCCCAGGCCGTACGCACGGTCCAGCGCGGCCAGCGCACGCTGCCGCGGCGTCAGCTGGATCTCCACCGCCGGGGCCGGGCCCGTGCGCCGGCGCCGCCACCACCAGTAGAAACCCGTCAGCACCATCAGGATGCCGACGATCACCAGCACCGGCGGCCACCACAGCCGGCTGGGCCCCAGCACGCCGCGTGGCGGCTTCGGCTTCACGCCCGCCGTGTCCGCCGGCAGCACCGAGCGCACCGGCAGCGCGGGCAGCGACACCGACAGGGGTCGACTGCCACCGCCGGGATCCACCACGCGACCCGTCAGCTCCGGCAGCGCCACCGCGCCCGGCCACCACGGGGTCACCGAGTAGATCGCCGTCACGCGCGCCGCCCCGTTCGCCGAATCCTCCCGGGTCCGCAGGCGCGCCGCGTTCTCGAGCGTCCCGGAAACCGCCAGCGTGTCCGGCAGCTCCACCCGCGCGCCGGCCATGAGGCCGCCCACCTGCACCACGACGCGCACCACGTCGCCCACCGTCGCCGTGTCCGGCACCAGCCCGGTGCGCACCTGCTGCGCCTGCACCGTCGCCGCGCCAACCAGCCACGCGACGGCCAGGCCCGCCGCGGCCAGGCCGTTGGCGGCCAGGCCGGTCGCATGGTTGCCCGTCACCTTCCGGTCAGCTACGCCGCGGTGGCCAACACCACACCGCGTCACGAACCCGGGCGATCCTCGCCGTCTCATCGCCGCAGCTTCCGCTCGCGGGCCCGGAAGAAGGCCATGAGCGGCCCGATGTAGGAGCCTTCGGTAGAGATGTCGATCTCGTCGATGCCCAATCGCCGGAACACGCCCTGCAACGCCCGCTCCTCCACGCCCACCTGCTGGGCGTAGCGGTTCCTCAGCTCGCCGCGGCTCGCGTCCACGACCACTTCGCCGCCCGTCTCCGGGTCGCGCAGCACCAGCAACCCGGCGGCCGGCAGCACCGAGTCGGCCGGGTCCGACACGCGGATCGCCACCAGGTCGTGGCGCCGCGAGACCAGTCGCAGCGTGCGCACCAGCGACGTGCGCGGCGCCGTCAGCGCCGTACCGCCGCCGCCGCCCAACCCCGGCTCCTGCGGCGAAACCTGGAAGTCGCTCAGCATGAAGAGGATCGACCGGTGCGGCAGCATGCGTCCCGCGTAGTCCAGCGCACCGGCGATGTCTGTGCCCCGGCCCCGCGGTCGGAACGCCAGCACGTCCCGGATCAGGCGCAGCACGTGTCGTCGTCCCTTCGCCGGCGGCACCACGTGCTCCACGTCGTCCGTGAAGATCAACAGGCCGACCCGATCGTTGTTCCGCACCGCAGAAAGGGCCAGCACCGCCGCCACCTCCGCCACCACTTCCGCCTTGAACCGCCCCCGCGTGCCGAACTGCTCCGAGCCCGACAGGTCCACGGCCAGCAACACCGTCAGCTCCCGCTCCTCCACGTGCTTCTTCACGTACGGGTGCCCCATGCGCGCCGTCACGTTCCAGTCGATGGTCCGCACGTCGTCGCCCGCCTCGTACTCCCGCACCTCCGCGAACTCCATCCCCTGGCCCTTGAACACCGAGTGGTATTCCCCGCCGAACAACGAGTTCACCCAACCGCGGGTCCGCAGCTCGATCAATCTCACCTGGCGTAAGACCGCTCGGGGCACACCGATCCCTTCCGCACCCTCCCCACCCGACGGGGAGACCCCACTTCCCCCTCCCTGGCCCTTCCACCCCGACGAGGAGACCCCTTCCACCCCACCTTGCCCCCCAAGGGCGACGGGGCGACCCTCGCCCCGGCCCTTCCACCACGCCAGGGAGCGCGGCGCGGCTACCGTGCCGGCGCGGCCGCCGGTGTGCTGGCGATGCTGACGCCGGGATGCCGGCCCACTCTCGGCGGCCGTGGAAGCCGCCATCGCTCCCCGTCTCCCCGTCTCCCCGGCGGGGCGGCCGGGGCTGGCAGGGGTCTCCCTGTCGGTGTGGGGACGGGCGAGGCGGTCCTCCCTGTCGGGGTAGGGACGGGCGAGGCGGCCCTCCCTGTCGGGGTGGGGACGGGCGGGGCGGCTCTCCCCGTCGGGGTGGTCAGGGCCGGAGCCGGCAGTTTTCCCCGATCCGAATCCCAGCCGAGCGAGCAACGCCCACGCCCACCGGACGGGGCGGCGGGGCGGAACGGTCATGGGACTTCGATGGCCTCGAAGAGGCGGGTGACGATGCGGTCGGAGGTGACCTCTTCGGCCTCGGCCTCGTACGTGGTAATGATGCGGTGGCGCAGGACATCGGGCCCGATCGCCTTGACGTCGTCGGGCAGCACGTAGCTGCGCCCACGCAGGTAGGCGTGCGCGCGGGCGCACACGGCGAGGAAGATGGACGCTCGGGGCGATGCGCCGTACTCGATGAGCGGCTCCAGGTCGGACAGGTCGTGGTCGGCAGGATAGCGGCTGGCGTGCACGACCTCCACGATGTAGTCGGAGATCTTGTCGTCCATGTAGAGCTGCGCGATCTCCGCGCGGGCGCCCAGCACGTCGTTCGGCTTCGCCACCACGGCCAGCGCCTCCAGCTCTTGGCCGGCCATGCGGCGCATAATCTCCTTCTCCTGCGTACGGTCCGGATAGTCGACGCGCAGCTTGAGCATGAAGCGGTCGACCTGCGCCTCGGGCAGCGGGTACGTGCCTTCCTGCTCGATGGGGTTCTGCGTGGCCAGCACCAGGAACGGTTCCTCCAGCGGGAACGTCTCCCCGCCGATGGTCACCTGCTTCTCCTGCATGGCTTCCAGTAGGGCCGACTGCACCTTGGGCGGCGCTCGGTTGATCTCGTCCGCCAGCACGACGTTGGCGAAGACGGGTCCCTTCTTCGCCGTGAATGCGCCCGTCTCCTGGTTGTAGACCATCGTCCCCACCACGTCGGCAGGCAGCAGATCCGGCGTGAACTGGATCCGCTGGAACGCCGCGTCGATGGTCTCCGCCAGCGACTGCACCGTGAGCGTCTTGGCCAGCCCCGGCACGCCTTCCAGCAGCACATGGCCGCCCGTGAGCAGTCCCACCAGCAACCGCTCGATCATGGCGTCCTGTCCCACGATGCGCTTGTGCACCTCCCGCGTGATGCGCTGCACCAGCTCACTCGCAGGCCGGGTGTCCGCGGTCTTGGTGTCCAACCGCTACCTCCGCGTCATGGGAAATCGCGTGCTGGGGCGGGCGGCGCCCCTGTCTGGTACGCCGGCCACCGGTGTGAGGATCCGACCCGGTGGCGCATCGCCGGGGCCTCGCCGCCCGGGATGTCGACACGGGCGGAGACGCCCCTAGCGTTTGATGCGCTCGCCGTCGTCCTCGTGGCGGAAGATCCATGCGGCCAGTCGGCCCGGCCGGATCTCGGAGCCGGGCGCACCCACTTCCACATCCGTCTGCGAGCCCTCGTCGGGGCCGGGCTGCGTGCTCAGCGCCCGGGCCATGGCGCCCAGGCGCTCGCGCCAGCGCGTCCAGTTCGACGCCCGCAGGTCCACCCAACCGTTGTCCACCAGCCGCGGGTCGTCGGGCGCCTGCCCGGTCTCCGGCGCCACCTTGGGGTTCGGACCCCGCAGCACGCGCCCGTCGGGCAGCAGGATCGGCAGACCGATGGAAAGAACGCGGATGCGGAAGTCATCGTCCTCTTCGACGATGGAGGCCGCGCGCGTCGCGACGTCGTCCGGTTCCAGCTCCGCCGCCGTTTCCACGTCGTCGAACAGGCGGGCCAGCATGGCGCCCTCGAACAGCAGCTTGGACAGGCGCGGCGGCCCCAGCATCTCATAGGCGACGGCCTGCACGCCGTGTTGCGTCTCCAGCGTGCGCATGCGTTCCACGGCCACCTCCCGCAGCACGCCCGCCCGGTAGGTGGGCCCGGCGGTGGAGGCATCCAGCGCCGCGATCACCTCGCGGCCGGTCGGCGCCCCCTGGATCTCCCGCACGACATCGCCCGCAATCTCCTCCGGCGTGATATACTCCATCAGTCCCAGTGCCGTAAGCGTCTCGAACTCGCCCAGGCTGAACAGGCCGTTCTCGCCCGCATCCAGGTAGACGCCCTCCAGCGGCCCGTCCACCTCGTGGTACGACGCTTCGCCGGCTTCGCCGAAGGCGTCCTCCAGCGCGATCGGATCGGCGTCGTAGCGCATCAGCGTGCGGCCGCCCTTGCGCACCGGCCCGAAGGCGATGTGCTTCCAGCTGATGGCGGCCGTGGGCTTGATCTCCTTCACCGCCGGCGCGCCGGGCGTGCGCGCCATGAGGTAGAGCAAGAGCGTCTGTGCCCCCGCGATGCTGGACTTGGCCAGCAGCATCCGACTGGGGCGCTCCTCCGAGTGGGTGAACGGGATGTTCAGTCCCATGCCGCCCGTGCCCGATGTGCCGATCTTCAGGTAGAACGCCGTACCGGCCCGCTTCATGGCCTCCAGCGCGATCTGCACATGCCGGATCAGCTGCGGCAGATAGAGCACCAGCAGGTGCCGTTCGACGGCTTCCCGGTCCGGCGCACCGTCTTCGCAGCGCGCCAGCAGCTCCGACGCGCTGGCGAACACGTTCTGGTACGCGAACGCTGTCGCCGTGTTCACCGAGTCGATGATAATGTCGGGTCGGTGCCGGTCGATCATGGCGCCCAGCGCCGACCCGTGGATGGCGTCGTCCGTCAGGTCGCCATACAGCGCGTCCAGCATCTGCCGGCGCGCCGCCGGGTCCGCCAGCAGGTCCGCCGGCGACCGGTCCTTCAACGCACTCGGCATGAACATGTCGCCCCACTCCGCCTCCACGACGCAGTCGCCCCGCGCCGGATCCGCGAGCAATGACGCGACGCCGTCCTCCGCCTCCGCCTTCGTCAGCGCGGTGATCACGATCTTCGCCGGTCGGCGCTCCAGCAGCGCCCGCCCCACCGCTCGACCCACCAAGCCCGAGCCGCCCAGCATCAACACGATCCTGCCCTGTATGTCCATGGCTCACGAACCTCGTCGTTCGGTCTCGTCCGGTCGCGGCCCCGCCGCACGGCGCTCCGTGAAGCGACGCAGCTCCGCCCGCTCCGCGTCGCCCAGCAGCCGCCACGCGCCCGGCGCCAGATCGCCCAGCTCCACGGGCCCGAGCCGCAGCCGCACCAGCCGCAGCACCGGATGGCCCACCACCTCCAGCATACGACGCACCTCCCGTTTCCGCCCTTCACGCATGGTCACCTGCAACCGACTGCCCACCGCCCCCGCCCGCGCCCCCGCCTGCACTTCCATCATCGTCGCCACGTGCGCATGCGCGGGCCCGTCCTCCAGCACGACGCCGGCCAGCAACCGCCTCAGCGTCGTCTGCGTCACCCGCCCCTTCACGGCCACCTCGTACACCCGGTCCACCTGGTAGCGCGGGTGCAGCAGCCGGTTCGCCACACCTCCCTGGTTCGTCAACAGCACCAGCCCCTCACTCTCCAGATCCAGCCGACCCACGTGGAACAGCGCCTCGTACTCCGCCGGCACCAGGTCATAGATGGTGCGCCGGCCATGTCGATCACGACGGGTGCAAACGTAGCCCGCCGGCTTGTGCAGCGCGATCCAGACCGGTGCCGCCTCCTCCACTCGCGCTCCGTCCACCTCCACCACATCCGCTGCCGGGTCAACCTTCACCCCCAGCTCCTTCACCACCACCCCGTTCACCCGCACCCGCCCCGCCTCGATCATCCCCTCCGAAGCCCGCCGCGACGCTACCCCCGCCCGCGAAAGGTACTTCTGCAGCCGCATCCGCCCTTCCCCACCCTGACCCCTTCCACCCACCGCTGCACTCATTCCTCGTCCGGGTCGTCGGACAGGTCGTCGAGGATATCAGGGCGCGCGGGGACCGCTTCGTCCCCGCCACCCCCCGACGGGGCGACAGGGTGACCGGGGGACGGGGAGCGAGCGCCCGCAGACTCCGCGTCGTCAGCCTTGTCCCCCGCCGACGCCGCCTTCTCGCCCTCGAGCCCCGCCTCACCCGGACGGTCGTCGCCGCCCGCAAGATCCTCCGCACCCCCCTCCTCTCCCACTCCCCCCGTCTCCCCGTCGGTATCCATGCCCTGCCCAGCGGCCTCACGATCCCTTACCAGGCTCTGTCCCTCAGCCGCACGAGTCTCCCCATCACCGTCCAGGCCCTGGACGGCAGCCTCACCGCTGTCCAGGTCCTGCCCTTCCGCCGCACGGTCATGCAATACAACCGGTAGATCCTCAGGCCGAGGCAGGTCTTCCAGACTTCGGAACCCGAAATGATCGAGGAAGCGCGGGGTCGTGCCGTAGAGCAGCGGGCGGCCGAGGCCTTCGGCGCGGCCCACCACCTCGATGAGCTCGCGTTCCTGAAGGGTGCGCAGCACGGCGGTGGAGCCGACGCCACGGATATGCTCGATCTCGGCCCGGCCGATGGGCTGCCGATAGCCGATGATGGCCAGCACTTCCAGGGCGGGTCCAGACAGACGCGATGGCTGTGACACCGTCTCGAAGCGCTCGAGGTACGGGGCCAGCTCCGGCCGGGTCAGGATCTGGTAGCCGCCGGCGATCTCGTAGATCTGGAATGCGCGCCCGTCCTGCTCGTACGCCTGGCGGAGCTGCGCGACCGCGGCCTCCACGCCAGCCACGTCCAGCGCTTCGTCCCCGCGCGCCAGGTCTTCCGCCGCCAGCGGCGCATCGCTCGCGAAGAGCAGCGCCTCAACGATCTGCGTCGCCTGCATCCGTCTTCCCGGTCCCGGACTTGAGGTTCCTGTACAACCAGAGCGGCCCGAACGGCTCGCCCTGGCGCAACGCCAGCTCGTGACGCCGCGCCAGCTCCAGCCCGGCCAGCAGGGTCACGACGCCGTGCAACCGGTCGCCGTACGGCCGCACCAGCTGCCCGAACTCGATGCGCGCCCGCCGCGCCAGCGTCTCCAGGATCAGCGTCACCTTCTCTTCCATGGCGACGGTACGCGTGGCCACCAGGTGGTCCGACGGCGACACGTGCCGGTCCATGAGCGCCAGCACCGCCACCCACAGGTCCGACCAGTCCACGTCCAGCTCGGCGGCCGCGCGGTCCGGCCCGCGCCTCGGCGGTACGTAGCCGCGCCCGAAATGGTGCGCCCGATCCGACTCGGACGATTCCAGCAGCCGGGCCGCATCCCGGAAATGCTCGTACTCCAGCAGCCGCCGCACCAGCTCGGCCCGCGGGTCCTCCAGCTCGCCTTCCTCGTCCGCGTGCCGCGGCAGCAACATCTGGATCTTGATGCGCAGCAGCGTCGACGCCATCTCGAGGAACTCGCCCGCCCGGTCCAGCCCCAGAACCTCCACCCCTTCGATCGCCTTCAGGAACTGCTGTGTGATGCGCGCGATGGGGATGTCGAAGATGTCGATGTCCTGCTCGCGGATCAGGTGCAGCAGCAGGTCCAGCGGACCCTGGAACTGCTCCAGCTCCACGACGAAGCTCGCGTCGTCGTCCCGCATCGTCGCGCTCGTCATGCAATGAGCTTGATGAAGGACACCGCGAGCCGGTCCAGCGCCATCGCCGGCCACAGCAGCTTCTCCCACACTCCGCTCGGCGCCAGGAACAGCAGTGCCATGAGGATCAGCAGGCCGTAGCGACCCATCTGCCGATACCCCGCCCGCATGCGCACCGGCAGCAGCTGCGCCAGTACATGCGAGCCGTCCAGCGGCGGGATCGGGATCAGATTGAAGAAGGCGAGGATCAGGTTCAACACGATGCCGATCCGGGCCATGCCCACCACCACCGTCAGGATCGACGTCAGCGAAGGCACCAGCCGGGCCAGGTACACCATTACCACCGCCAGGAGCGTGAACGCCACCGCCAGCAGCAGGTTCGTCACGACGCCGGCCAGCGACACCAGGATGTCGCCTTTCCGGTAGTTCCGGAATTGGCGCGGGTCTACCGGCACCGGCTTCGCCCAGCCGAACAGCACATTCCCCGGCGTCAGCCACAACAGGGCCGGCACGATGATGCTGCCGAACAGGTCGATGTGCGGGATCGGGTTCAGCGTCAGCCGCCCGGCCCGCAGCGCCGTGTCATCGCCCTGCTTCAGCGCGACCCAGCCGTGCGCCACTTCATGCAGCACGACGGAGAGCAGCAAGACCGGCAGAAAAAGCAGGATATCCATGGTCGCGGAAGCTAATGTGAAAGCGCCGATGCCGACAAGCGCACGGCAAGCGGAGGGCGGCAGCGATCTGATGAGCCCGGGTCCCCGCACGGGGGCGTTGCCCTGCCCTTTGCCGGTTCCTCTGCCTTGACGCTTTCTCGCACCGCCTCTATTTTTCGACGCTTTCGAACGCGGAAACTACGAGAACACGGCAGGAGAGGG
>JARRJS010000062.1:0-23835 GCA_037388885.1 Gemmatimonadota bacterium | reverse complement strand
TGACGTTGCTGAGCGTGCACGCGGCGGAGTCGATCATCGTGTCGGAGCTGGTGACGTCGACGATCAAGGGCATCGCCGGGCGAGCCCGTCCGTATGTGGGTGTGGGTCCGCGAGACTTCAAGCTGTTGCGGGGGCTTCGAAAGGGGAATGACTACCAGTCGTTCCCTTCGGGTCATACGACGAACGCATTCGCGTTCGCGTCGCTGATCACGGCGGATGTGGCCCGCTGGTGGCCGAGGGAGAAGTGGGTGGTGGGCCCTGCGGCGTACGGCATCGCGACCCTGGTGGGGGCCTCCCGGGTGTACCACAATGCACACTGGTCGAGCGACGTGGTGGGCGGTGCACTGGTGGGGACGCTGGGTGGCATTCTGGTCTCGCGGTACAACGCGTTGCACCCGGACAACTGGGTGGAACGCTGGGCGCTTGTGTTCCCGTCACTGCCGGACAGCTCGCCCATGTTGACGGTATCGATACCGGTTTCGTTCTGACGTAAGGGAGGCGCATGGCGCGCGTGATCGTCGTGTTTGGCGGCGGTGGCCTGAAGGGTCTGGCGCACGTCGGGGTGTGGCGTGCCATCGAGGAGGAGGGCCTGGAGGTTTCGGAGCTCATCGGCACGAGCATCGGCTCGCTGATCGCGGCATCCGTCGCGGGCGGCGTCACGGCCGGGGAGCTGGAAGAGCGGGCGCTGGCGCTGGAGCGGAAGGACATCGTGGCGATCAATCGGTGGGCGCTGCTGGTGAATGGCGTGCGTCAGCCGTCGCTGTTCCGGGACGAGGCTTTCCGGGAATACATCGCGGGCGCGCTGCCCGTAGAACGATTTGAGGACCTGCGTCTGCCGATGTCGGCGAACGCGGTGGATCTGGAGACGGGCGAGGAGGTGTGGTTCGGGGCGGGCGGGCGCATGGATGTGCCGATTGCGGACGCCGTATACGCGTCCTGTGCGCTGCCGGTGTTCTACCCGCCGGCGCAGGTGGACGGCCGCGTCTACGTAGATGGCGGCGTGGCGGACTCGCTGCCCGTGCGCCGGGCGGCGGATCGAGGGGCGGACCTGGTGATCGCGGTGGATGTCGGCGCGGGGCCGGTGAAAGCGGCGGAAGAGACGATCTCGAAGGGCATGATCGCCGTGAGCCATCGGGCATACGACATCATGGCGTATGCCCGACGCGAGGAAACCCGGCGCTCGTGGTCGGGCCCACCGGTGGTCTGGGTGCGGCCGCGTCTGGACGGCTACGCCACGTTCGACTTCGAAAGCACGCAGTATTTCCTGGATGAAGGCTACCAGGCCATGCGCGCGGCGTGGAACGCATACCGGCATGTGACGGAGCAGGAGCCGCCGTCCCGGCCACGCCCGCAGCGACGGGCTGCCACCTTCCCGGGCCTGCGGGCCCTCGCCCGGCGATTGCGCGGGGGGGCCGGCGGCGACTGATGCGCATACGGTCAACGGGCTCGCCGGCCGTGCGCCGGCGAGCGTTCCGTCACGGTGCGGGCGGTGTGGTGTCCGGCTGCGCCATGGCGGGGGCCGGCTGGGCCGCCGGCTTGGCCGTGGACTCTGCCGGCACACGCATGGCCGGGGGTGCCTCGCCGCGGATTCGTGCGAACAGGCCCGACAGCATGTCGGCGGCGTCGGGGTTGGCGCGGGCGAGAGCGGTGATGATGTTGTCCCGTTGTGCCAGAATCGGCCCGAACGGCGCCTTCTGGTCCGCGTTCATGGAATCGACGGCCGACTGCAGCGCGGTGAAGAAGCCGCTCGCGTCGCGTCGGGCCTCGTCATAGTTGCCCCGCTGGGCTTCGAATGCGGTCTGGCCGAGCTGAACGTACAGCTTCTGCACCTGCAGCTGTGCGCGGGTTGTTTTGAGCTCCTTCTGGAGCTGCACGGCCTTGGTGTACTGCCAACCGTAACCCACACCGAACGCGATGATGATCGCGAGGATCGCGACCAGCCAGCCCTTTCCACTCTTCACGGTGCGCTCCTGATCGTGGTCATTGCCTCGACGATCCCGTCGATCGCCGCTCGCACGTCTCCCGAAGGGAGCCCGGACGCGTTCGTCAGGATGCTGAACGCCAGCCTCCTGCCGTCGTCAGCGGTAAGATACCCGCTGAGGGCGTTGACGTGCCTGATCGTTCCCGTCTTCGCGTGCAACCGGCCCTCCAGCGCCTGCAACCGGTGCTCGAGCGTGCCCTGCTGTCCCGGTTCTGCCATGTCCTGCCGGTACACGTCGCCCCACTGCTGACGGTCCACAAAGCGCAACAACTGCACCACGGCATTGGGGGTGACGAGGTTCTGAGCCGACAGGCCCGATCCGTCCCGCAGGTACACGGCAGTGGAGTCGATGCCGACGACATCGAACAGGTAATGGTACTCCGCGCGTATGCCCGCCGTCCAGCTTCCTTCGCCCTGCAGCCGTGCACCGAGGGTCTTGAGCAAGGTCTCGGCGATCCAGTTCTGGCTCGGCTTGAGCAGGCCGCCGACGATCTGGGCCAGAGGGGGTGATGTCCAGGTCGCGACGCGGACGGCGACGTTACCGCCGGGCAGACGCACGGTATCGGGCCAGGTGTCGGCGGCGCGGGGATCCGGCAGGGTCACGCAGACGGTGTCCGGCACCGGCTGCCGCCGCGTGCGTGGATCCGGCCGACAGCTCTGGATGGGCACGCACGGTCCGTCACACACCGGCGTCGGCTCCACGGGGAGCAGCGTATCCGACACCGCGGAGTCGGTCACGACGTCCAGGCTGTCGACCGGGATGCTGAACATCGCCAAAGCGTCCAGTAGCTGCAGGCCCAGGTAGCGGGCGGGGCTCGTGACGGCCAGCCACGACGTGTCGGGCGGCTGGTCGACGGCGATGGTGCCGGATACGTATGCGGTGTCCGAGCCGAATCGTCGCTCGTAGTGGAAATCCCTACCGCTGCCCGCGCTGTCCGACACGATGGAGTCCACGACGACGAGTGCGGCGGCAGGCGCCAGCACGTCGACCGCCGCGGCGTCGCCCGGTTGCACGCCCGGCGTCACGACGACGGCCACCGCCCCTTCGCCGGCCGCCGCACCGCTCACGGGCGCGGCATAGTACCACGGCTCGTCACCGGCCTCCCACGAAGGATTGTACCCCCGCGCCTCGAAGTAGCTGGCATCGATGGTGATGCGCCCAACGTGGCGGATGCCCGCGACGGCGACCGAGTCCGCGAGGGAATCGGCCACGGCGGTGTCGCTCGGGTTGAACCGGCCTGAGAAGGTCGGGTCGCCTCGCCCGACGAGCACGAGCTGACGGGCGACGGAGTCGGCGCCCGGCCGGAGGATGGCGTAGACCGGTGTGTGGTACCGCCAGTCGGGTCCGAGCTCGCCCATGGACACGGTCGTGACCACGAGCTTGGTGTTGGATGCCGGCACGAAGTGCTTGCGGGCGTTCAGCTGAAAGACCGGCCGGTCGGCGTCCAGGTCGTACACTTCGACGCCCCAGGCCGTCCGGTCGAGCGGCGGCGTACCGGTGATGGAGTCGACCAGGTCGACGAACGCGGGACGTGGCGCGGCGCTCAAAATGGGCGTCGGCATTGCCGGAGCCGGGCCAGCGGGGCGGCCGCCGCATGCCGCCAACATCGTCGCGGCCGCCAGCGGTAGGAGCAATCGTTGTCGCATGGCTTCTTCGTGTAAGTACGGTGGGACCCGTCCGGCAAGATGCGCCGCGTGGAGTCGTCGCGCCAACCCCTCATCGTCCCTTATCTTGCGCGGTACCCTTTTCTCGATCCGGAGGCGAGCGCATGCAGTCCCTGGAGCCCCGGGCCGCAGCCCGCAGACTGACGCGCACGCCGGCCTTTTCCGTTCCCGCCGCCGTGTCCATCGCGGCGGGCGCCCTGGTCGGTCTGCTGGCCACGTTGCTGGCACGGGCGAACGCCGCACCGCCGCACATCGTCTCGCGACTCGGTGTGGATCCCGTGCCGCCGGCCGACTGGGGCTCGCACTGGACCGCCGCCGCCACCACGCCGGCAGCGCAACAGGCGAGCCATCTGAACGCGCTGACCCTGACGCTTCTGGCGACCGCCGCGCTGGTGGTGGGCATTGCCATGCTCAATCTGCTCGTGCTCATGGGCGGGCGCGCGTCGTCGCGCCGTCGCGAGATGGCGGTGCGCTTCGCGCTGGGGCCGTCGCGATTGCGCCTGCTTGCACCCCTGGTCATGGAGGGCGTGCTGCTCGCGGGGTTGGGCGCCGCGCTGGCCGCGGCGGGGGCGTCTTTGGCGCTGCCCGCGTTGCTGCACAGCATGCCGGCGGGCCTCCACGAAGCGTTGCCCCTGGATCGGTGGCTGGCGCTGGGGCTGGTCGGGGCTCCATTGCTGCTCACCGGCATGCTGGCCATGCTTCCCGTTGCCGACGTGCTGACATTGCCCATGGCGCCGCAGCTCGCGGCCGGCGGGCGCGCCACCGCCGGACGGGGCACGGGCCTGATGCGGGACGCCCTGGTGATCGCGCAGCTGACGGGCGCCGTGGTGCTGCTGTTCGGCGCGGGCCTGCTCCTGCGCAGGACCAACACGACGCGCGACACATCCGGCGTAGTGGATCCGGGCCATGTGGTGGTGGCGACCGTGGTGCCGGGGGTGAGCGGGCTCGCGGCACGGCGGGCGGGGGCGGAGCGACTGCTGAGCCGGGTGCGCGCGGCCCCGGGCGTGGAGTCGGTGGGGCTGGGGAGCATGGGCGCGGTGCTGGGCGTCGGCACGCAGGATGCCGTGATCACCGACTGCCAGTGCTCACGGGGTGGCCTGGCTGCACCGCTCGTCTCCGCGGAAGTCGAGATCCACGCCGTGACGCGTGGCTTCTTCGACACACTGGGCGTGCAGAGTCTCGAGGGTGGAGCTGCACCGGTCACGCACAGTCCGGACGGCCCCACGGTGGTGGTCAACCGCGCGCTCCTGGAAAGTCGCATCCTGGGCCCCCACGAGCTCACAAAACACGTCCAGCTGGGCGGCGCGCTGGGGCCCTGGTACCGCGTGAGAGGTGTCGTGGAGAACCTCGAAGCCGCCGGCATCGGCAACGCCCCGGGCGTGACGCCGGCGCTGTACGTGTCCGCGCTCCAGGACCCGCCGCGCACGCTGCGCGTGGTGGTGCGCACGACGGATCCGGCGGACGCGGCGCGGCCCGCCGTGGAGGCAGTGCTGCGGGCGTCTTCCCCGGGTGCGCGGGTCGAGGCGGAACCGCTGGCAACGCTGCTGGACCGGTTCGTCGCGCCCCTGCGCTGGTTCGGCTGGCTGACCGTCGTGCTGGGCCTGGCTGCCGGGTTCCTGGCGGGCTACGGCGTCTTCTCGGTCTCCGGCTACACGGTGGCCCTGCGCCGTCGTGAGCTGGGCATCCGCATGGCGCTGGGCGCCCGCGGCCGGCGCGTCGCCTGGCTGGTCATCGGCCGCATGTTGCGCCTTGCCCTCATCGGCGGCGGTGCCGGCCTGGTCGTGACCGTCTCGGTCATGCGCGGCGTCAGCATCGCAGACCCGACCCTGCTGGCCGCCATTGCCGGCACGCTGGTCGTCACGGCCACGGCGGGTGCCGCGCTACCTGCCTGGCGCGCGACACGCGTCGACCCGGCCGCAGTGCTCCGGGAGTGACGCCGCATCGGCATCCCGGACGAGCGATTCACAACGCTGAAACCCGAATCGAACGATAGAGACCATGGCTCGCGAGACTCTCCCTCCCGGTGGCGCCGACATGGCGCCTGAGGAATTCCGGCGCCACGGCTACGCCGTCGTGGACCGCATCGCCGAGTACCTGGCGCACCCGGAGCGATGGAATGTGCTGGCACAGATCCAGCCGGGCGACGTCGCGCGGGAGATCCCCGACGCGCCGCCGGCCGAGGCGCAGCCGATGGACGCCATCCTGGCCGACTACGACCGCGTCATCGTGCCCGGGACCACGCACTGGAACCACCCCGGCTTCTTCGCCTACTTCGGCATCACCGGCTCGGGACCGGGCATCCTGGGCGAGATGCTGGCCGCGGCGTTGAACGTGAACGCCATGCTGTGGCGCTCCGGCCCCGCGGAGACGGAGCTGGAGGATGTCGTGCTGGACTGGCTGCGCCAGCTCCTCGGCCTGCCGGAAGGGCTGGACGGCACCATCAACGATACGGCGTCCTCCAGCACCATGTACGCCCTCGCCGCCGCGCGGGAACGGGCAGCCGACCTGGAAATCCGGCAGCGCGGCCTGGCCGGCCGCGACGATGTGCCGCCGCTGCGCGTCTACTGCTCGGAGGAAGCCCACTCGAGCGTGGACAAGGCGGTCATCACGCTGGGCATGGGCCTGGACAACGTCGTGCGTCTGCCCAGCGACCCCGAGTTCCGCATGGTGCCCGAGCTACTCCAGCACGCCATCGACCAGGACCGGCAGCAGGGCCGCCGGCCGCTGGCGGTGGTGGCCACCGTCGGCACGACCGGCGTCACGGCGGTGGACCCGGTGCCGGAGATCGCCGACATCTGCCAGCGTGAAGGCCTGTGGCTGCATGTGGATGCGGCATACGGCGGCTCCGCGGCAGCCATCCCGGAGATGCGCTGGGTGCTCGATGGTTGCGACCGGGCGGACTCCCTCGTCGTGAACCCGCACAAGTGGATGTTCACGCCCATCGACTGCTCCGCCCTCTACACGCGGCACCCGGACCTGCTGCGCGGGGCCTTCAGCCTGACGCCGGAGTACCTCAAGACAGCCGAGCAGGACCGGGTCAAGAACCTGATGGACTACGGCGTAGCCCTGGGCCGCCGCTTCCGCGCCCTCAAGCTGTGGTTCGTCCTGCGCTACTTCGGTGCGCACGGCATCGCCGACCGGTTGCGGGAGCATCTGCGCATGGCCAAGCAGCTCGAAGGCTGGGTGGACGGCGACGACGACTGGGAACGGCTGGCGCCTGTGCCTTTCTCCGTCGTGGCGTTCCGCTGCCACCCACAAGGCCTCGACGACGAGCGGGAGCTGGAGCGGCTGAACGCCGCGATCCTGGATCGGGTCAACGCGTCGGGCGAGGTGTTCATGTCCCACACCAAGGTGCACGGCCGCTACGCCATCCGGATCGCCATCGGCAACCTGCGGACGACGGAAGCCCACGTCCGGCGCGCGTGGGAGTTGCTGGGCGAGGCGGCCAAGGAAGTCAGGAGCGCGTAGGTGCTCCACGGGCAGAGCCACGAACGCGGAAAGTGGTGAACATGCCTGACGTCCCGATCCATCGCCGACTGACGATCCCCGCTTCGGAATTGACGTTCCGGGCCTCGCGCTCGGGTGGGCCGGGCGGGCAGCACGTGAACACGTCGTCGACGAAGGTGGAGCTGCTGTGGGACGTGGCAGGCTCGCCGTCGCTTACGGAGAAGCAGCGTGCGCGGCTGCTGAAGCGGCTGGCGAACCGGATTGACGGCGACGGCGTGTTGCACCTCACGGAAGGCGGCAGTCGCAGTCAGCATCGGAACCGCGAGGCAGTGACGGAGCGGTTCGCGCGGCTGGTCCGGACCGCGCTGAGGAAGCGGAAGCGGCGCGTTCCGACGAAGCCCACGAAGGCGTCGAAGGAACGGCGTCTGCAAACGAAGAAGAAGCGATCCCGCAAGAAGCAGCTGCGGAAGCCGCCGGAGCCGGAGTAGGCCGCATCACGCGGTAAATTCCCGGCGCGTCTCCTCGATCTCTTTCAGGAACGCCTCGTCCACGTGCACGCCGATGCCGGGCTCCGTGGGCACGGTCACCGTGCCATCGTCGTTCAACGCGAACTCGGGGCAGACAATGTCCCGCGTCCAGTATCGGCGGCTGGCCGATGTATCGCCGGGCAGCAGCACATTGGGCAGGCTGGCCAGTGCCACGTTGTGGGCCCGCCCGATCCCCGATTCCAGCATGCCGCCGATCCAGACAGGCCAGCCGGCATCCCGGCAGAGGTCGTGGATGGCGAGAGACGCGGCGTGCCCGCCGACGCGGCCGGGCTTGATGTTGACCATGTGTCCGGCCCGGAGCTCGATGGCCCCGCGACATCTCGCCGGACTGGTGATGGACTCGTCGAGACAGACGGGGGTGTCGATGCGACGCTGCAGCTCCGCGTGCAGGAGCAGGTCGTCCTCGGAAAACGGCTGTTCGATGAGCAACAGCCCGAGCCGGTCGAGCTTGCACAGCCGGTCCAGGTCCCGGACCCCGTAGGCCGCGTTGGCGTCCACCGTCAGGGGCAGGTCCGGGAACCGGCTTCGCACGGCTGCGACCATGTCCACGTCACGACCCGGCGCGATCTTGAGCTTCACCCGCAGGTAGCCTTCGTCCACGAATTCCTGGATGCGACGGAACAGCGTGTCCAGGTCCGGTTGCAGGCCGATGCTGACGCCGGCCTGCACACGCGCTCGTTGGCCACCGAGTAATCGGGCCAGCGATTCGCCGCGCGCGGTGGCGGCAGCGTCCCACGCCGCCATTTCGATGGCCGCCTTCGCCATGCTGTGGCCGCGGGCGGCGCCGTCGAGCACGGCGGCCACTTCGGCCGGCTCCTGGAAGTCCAGGCCCAGAACGGCGGGAATGAGCCAGGCTTCCAGCACCCAGCGCGCGGTTTCGTTGGTCTCGTAGGAGTAATTGGGCGATTCGCCCGCCACGCATTCCGCGCGGCCGGCGACCGCATCCGTTTCCATGGTCAACAGCAGGATGCGGCGGTGGAATGTCTCGCCCGACGAGATGCGGAACGGCTCCCTGAGCCGCAGTCGCACCGTTTGCAGGATGATTCGCTCTATGCGCACGTGGAATGTCGGTCTTGAAGGGTCGCAGAACGATGCTTAATTTGCGGGTCAGCCCTTCCGCGTGCCAGGTGCAGCATTCTCTCCCGTGCCTGGTGCCAGGCGTTCCGAGACGGTCAACAGGATGTCCGAATCCATGACGCGAGCGAAGCACGCTCAGGAGACCGGGTTCGGGAGCGTTCGTGCGCTTCTACCCGTATCGGCGTGGGTGGCGACCGGTGCATTCGCCGCGATTTCGCTATACACCGTCGTTCCTCTGTCGGCGGACACACGTCGCATCGTGGGCGCCACGCTGCTGACGCTGCTGCCCCTGGCATCGGTCATCGCCTGCAGCGTGGCCGCGCGGCGCGCCGCCGCGGACGCCCGCGCCGCATGGCTGCTCTTCGCGGGCGCGGCCCTGCTCGTCTTCGCCGGCCAGGTGGCGTGGACGGGCGAGATGAGTGCCGGCTTCACCGGCGACACGTTCCCGCCGTTCTCTCTCGTGCTGCTCCCGCTGTTCCACCCGGTGTTCGCCGCAGGCGCCGTCTACGCCCTGCGCTGGGACCGCATGCAGCGGTTCGCCAAGGAGATCGCGCTGGATGCGGTGCTGATCTTCCTGGCGGGCCTGATCGTGGTGATGCGCCTGGTGGTAGAGCCCGCAAGCGCCGCGCTCGCCGGTCGGCTGGGACTCGTCCTGACCATCGAGATGCTGTCGATCATCTCGGTACTGGCGGCAGCGCTGATGGTGGTGTGGCGCACGCCCTCCATGCCGTCGCATGCGGCTGCCGGCTTGTTCCTCGCCACCATGTTCTTCGCCATCGGCAATGTGCTGTCGGCTGCCGGGTTCGATCCCGACCCCGTGTGGCCGGGCGATGCGTTCGACCTGATCTGGCTCGCGGGGTGGGTCGCGTTCACGTGGGCCGGCATCGCAGGCGCCGTGCTGGCCTCCCCGCGGGTCGAGAGTGGCGTGGAAGAGTGGGGTGTGGCTCGCTTTCACCGGTCCATGGTGCCGGCCGTCGCCCTGTTCCTGGCGCTGGTCGTGATCGACGGCTCGCTGGACCGGCCCATGCGCCCTGTGACCGGCTTGCTGGCAGGTCTGCTGTGTGCCGCGCTGGCGGTCCGCATCATGCTCGCGCTCGGCGTGGCGGACCGGCACGCGCGGGACGAGCGGCGCTACGAGCACGCACAGGTGCTCATCGATGTGAGCCACCTGCTGGCGGGCGCGATGGACGTGAGTCGCGTGCTGTCGCTGATCTCCGACGCCGCTCGCCGCGTGCTGGCGGCGAAGGCTGCGGGCATCGAGCTGTTGACGGAGGACGGTGCGACGCTGGTGACACGTACGGCCCTGGGGCTGCCAGACGACATCCTGGGCCTCCAGTTCCCGGTGGAAAGCAGCTTCACCGGTTGGGTGGTGCAGCACGGCACACCGCGCGCCACTGCGGACCCGCAGACGGACCCGTACATCCAGCCCCAGAGCCGGCCCTACCTGGGTCGCTCGCCGGTCGCGGCGGCGCCGCTCCGCTTCGGCGCCCGCATGTTCGGCGTGCTTTACGCCATCCGGGATCGGCCATTCACGCCGGAGGAGCTCGAGCTGCTGGGAGCCCTCGGGGAACAGACCGCCGTCGCCATGGAGAACGCCAGGCTGTTCGAGCAGGTCACCACGATGTCGCTCACCGACCCGCTGACCGGGCTGGCCAATCGTCGACAGCTGGAACGGGACCTGGCCCGGGAGTTCGCGGCGGCGAGTCGTGGCCGCACGCTGTCGGCCGTCATGCTCGACATCGACGACTTCAAGGAATACAACGACCGGTACGGCCACCTGGCGGGTGACGATGCGCTGAAGGCTCTGGCCGCAGCGCTCAAGGTGGAAACCCGCGCGATGAACCTGGCGGCCAGATATGGTGGCGACGAGTTCGTCGTCCTGCTTTCCGACGCCGACGATGCGGGCGCCCGCCTGTTCGTGGAGCGCGTGGCGCAGCGCTTCACGCAGGAGGTGCGGGAGCTGGGCCACGGTCCGCTCACCGTGAGTGCCGGCCACGCCTGTCACGCACCGGACATGGTCGACTGGCTACAGCTGCTGGAGGCAGCGGACCGCGCCCTTTACCGGGCCAAGCCGCCGCGGGCGAGGACGTAGCAGCTGCGCGACGGCTCCGGGACCACTTCCGTGATGACGTAGCCGCGGCCCAGGTACGCTTCCAGGGTAGAGCGGATCTTCGCCCGCCAGTCCAGGGCCCGCTCCGGTGCCCGTGTCTTCAAAAGCTGGATCTCCCTGGGAATGGCCACGCGCACCCGCTCGTCATCCAACCCCAGGTCCGGTTCCTCGCACGTGAGCATGTCCGGCTCGCCGCGCGTGGGATTGACGACGGGGATCTGCGCCACGTCCTGCGGCCCCGGCGGACGGTCGTCCCCGTCCAGACGCCGTTGCACGCGCTGCGACGCGATGGCCCAGTCCGCCACGAGCCGGTCCGTCCCGAGCCCCCGGTGCAGCGGCGAGTCCGGCTCGCCGTACAGGTCCCGGCGGTACTCGCAGGATGTCGCGCCGAGCCGGGCGAAGTTCAGGTAGGCGTTGCGGGATTCCAGCGGCTCGAACGTCCAGTGCACGGTGTCCACGCCCAGTGCCAGCTGCCGCTCCCGCTGGTGCAGCTTCAGTGCTCGCCCCAGGCCGCGATCCCGCGCCTCGGGCCGCACCGCGAGCATGTCCGACCAGTGCACGAGCCGGCCGTCGCGCAGGCCGGTCATGCCGAACACGAAACCGACCAGCTGGTCGCCGCGCCACGCACCGCTCGCTAAGCCGCCAAGCTCCTGTGCCACCAGCAGGATGGACGGTGGGACCCGGTCCCGGAAGCCGTATCCCCAGGTCTCTTCCTGCAGGGTAACAGCCGCTTCGAACTCGCCGTAGCCGTCCAGCGGCCGGATCAGGATATCCTCGCCCATGACCTTCACAGGGTCTGGAACAGCCGCCCGAAACGGGCGACGCGGCGGGGCACGTCCTCGATCACGACATGCTCGTGCAATGCGTGCGCGCCGTCCCCGAGAACGCCCAACCCATCCAGTGTGGGCACGCTCATGGCCGCGGTGAAGCAGCCGTCGCTGGCTCCGCCCGTCTCACCTTCCGGCAGCGCGAAGCCCAGCTCCTCCGCCAGATCCCGCGCCCTCTCGTACAACGCCACGACGGCGGGCGTGCGCTCCAGGGGCGGGCGGTTGATGCCGCCGTCGATGCGCAGCCGCGCGCCCGGCAACGCCGGCGTCAACGCACGCAGCGCCGCATCGACCCGCTGCCCTTCGTCGAGGGTGCGGAACCGGACATCGATCTCCACGCGAGCGGCGGCCGGCACCACGTTGGACGCCGTGCCGCCGCGGATAACGCCGGCGTTCAGCGTCGTGCCGCGCTCGGTGTCCGCGAGATCTGCCAGCCCCAGGATCTGGTGCGCCAGCTCGACGATGGCGTTCACGCCGCCGCCGCTGTCGATGCCGGCGTGCACCGCCACGCCGTCGGCATGCAACGTGTACACGCCGACGCCCTTGCGCGCCGTCTTGACACCGCCGTCCGGCCGGCAGGGCTCCGGGACCAGCACGCACGACGCTTCCCGGGCGCCGTCCTCGATGAGCGCACGCGACGAGTGGGAGCCGATCTCTTCGTCGCACGTCACCAGCAGGCGCACCGGCCGCCGTGGCTGCTCGCCCGCTTCGTGCAGCAGCGTCAGGGCTTCCACCACGACGGCGAGGCCCGCCTTCATGTCGTAGGTGCCGGGGCCCCAGGCACGGCCATCTTCAACGCGGAATGGGCGTTCCGCCAACGACCCGACGGGGTGCACGGTGTCCAGATGGGCCAGGACCAGGATCGGTTTCGGGTCATCGCCGGCGCCCGGGAAGCGGGCGCTCACGTGGGTGCCGAGCCCCGCCGCGGGGATGCGGGTCACGACGCCGCCGATGGACGTCAGCTCCTCGGCGAGGGCCGCGGCCAGCGCATCGATGCGCGCCGCATCCCCGCTGGGCGTCTCGTGCCCGACCAGGCCCGCCAGCCGCTCCAGCACGCGCTCTGTGATCGCGGGATCCTGCAGCGCAGACCGGAAATCCGCCGCCGATGTGGTCACGCGGCGCCCCGACGGTAGCTCTCCGCCAACAGCTCCACGGGGTGCAGCACCGCACAGTCGTCGCCGGCCAGGGCCAACCCGGCCCCGATCTGCATCATGCAGCCCGGGTTGGGCGTGACGACGACCGCCGCGCCCGTGGACCGGATCGCCGCCAGCTTGTCGTCCAGGATGCGGCCACCCAGCCCCGGATGCGTCATGCCATAGATACCCGCGCCGCCGCAACATTCGTCGGCATCGTGCAATGGCACCAGCTCCAGCTCCGGGACGGTCCGGAGCACATCCAGCGGGGCCTGCGTGATGCCCTGGCCATGGTGGAGGTGGCACGGGGCGTCGTACGTCACGCGCAGCGGAACCGGTCCGCCCCGCACCGGGCCCAGCTCCGCCAGCAGCTCGAACAGATCCCGCACGCCATCGGCCAGCGCCCGGGCGTCGTCCGCCAGCGGGTCCCCCGCCAGCAGCTCGCCGTAATCCTTCATCATGGCGCCGCATCCCGCAGCATTCACCACCACGTATTCCCCGCCTGCGTCCCGGAATGCCCGCACGTTCCGCCGCGCCAGCGACCGCGCGCCATCCAGGGCCCCGTTGTGCGCATGGAGTGCCCCACAACACACCTGCTCGGGCACGTCCACCACCTCGCACCCGTTCGCCTCCAGCACCAGTCGGGTCGCCTCGTTGACTCGCCGGAACAGACCATCTTGGACGCAGCCGGTGAGCATCGCCACGCGAATTGATCGACGATCAACGATCGACGATCTACGACCACCCGACCCCACGCTACCCGTGGCCACCTCACCGCTCCCCGCAATCGCACCAGTACCTGGACGCGCACTCACCCTGTCTCCCCGTCTCCCCGTCCCCCCGTCGGGGCGGTAGGGCGGAAGGGCGGGACGCGCGGTGGCGGCAACCATGGCCAGAGCGAAGCGGGTACGGCCGAGGCCGCGCGGCAGGGCGCGCGCCAGGCCGCGGGCGAAGCCGCCGGCCCGCAGGATCCGACCGAACGCGGACACCAGGCGCGTCAGCGGTCGACTGCCGAATACGCGCAGGGCGGACCGGGCCATGAAGCCGGTGCCCGCTTCCCGGGCGACGAGGGCTCGGGCGCGCTCCAGCAGGAAGCCGTAGCGCACGCCGGACGGGCACACGGGCTCGCAGGCGCGACAGCCGAGGCAGCGGTCGAGGTGCGTGGTGACGGCGTCGTCGTCGGGCGTGAGGCGCCCCTCTACGACGGCCCGCATGAGGTAGAGGCGGCCGCGGGGCGAGTCGTTTTCGTCCCCCAGTCGCCTGTACGTAGGGCACGCGGGCAGACCGAACCCGCAGTGCACACAGGTCAGCAGCTTGTCCTCTTCCGCGGCGAGCACGGAGCCGAGCACGTCAATCGGCATCGAAGATGAACCGACCGGGGGAGAGCACGCCTGCGGGGTCGAACGTGCGCTTCAGGCCGCGCATCAGGCGGCGTGACGGTCCCGGGTCGCCGAACGGGTCGAATCGTGCGGCGAGGTCGGGCGGTGCGCTGGCCAGCACGACGCTGCCCCGACGACCGGCGAGTGCCGACCGGGCCGATTCAAGGCGTGCAGCCAGGGCGTCGGTGTCCAGCGCCGCGGCGACTGTCGGCTCGAACAAGACGCGCACGATGCCGTCGGCGTGGGCGGCCAGGGCGACGCCGTCTTCGGCCAGGCCGCGTGCGCGCTGCAGTGTGGCGTCGAGGGACGCCGGCCGGTCCGCGACCCGCACCACCAGCGGCGAGCCGGCCTCGAATTCATCGAGCCGCTTCCAGATGTCCGCGCCGACGTCGAGATCCGCGC
Source organism: Gemmatimonadota bacterium (assembly GCA_037388885.1). GTDB lineage: Bacteria > Gemmatimonadota > Gemmatimonadetes > Longimicrobiales > RSA9 > JARRJS01. The sequence goes on along the minus strand of JARRJS010000062.1, from coordinate 9,266 downwards.
CCACATCCTGATCCGAGCACAACGCCTCGAATTGCTTCAGCGTGCTGGCCACGGCATCCTCGTTGCCATGGGCCCGTGCAACCAGCAGCCACGACGCGTGGCCGTCGGGCGCCACTCGCGCGCTGGCCCGGGGATCCAGCAGCTCCAGCGCGACGAACTCGACGTGCCGCTCGCGCAAGTCGCGGATCAGCGCCAGCAATGCGGGCGCGTCCGCGGCGCGCACGACGCGAGTCGCGTCCCGCTCCGGCAGCGGGTGCAGTCTGAAGTTCACCCGCGTGATCACCGCCAGCGTGCCGCGGCTGCCCACCAGCAGGCGCGTCAGGTCGTAGCCTGCCACGTTCTTCACGACCCGTCCGCCGAACCGCAGCAGGCGCCCATCCCCTGCCACGACCTCGACGCCCAGCACGTGATCCCGGGGCGTGCCGTACCCGTGCCGCAGGGGTCCCGCGGCGGCCGTCGCCACCAGCGCGCCGACGGTGCCCCGCTCGCTGCCCGGCGGGTCCAGCGGCAGCCACTGTCTCTGCTCCGCCAGCGTGGCCTGGAGCTCTCCGAGCGTTGTGCCGGCGTCCACGGCCACTGTCAGGTCGTCGGGCGCGTGGTCCGGCGCCCGCGCCAGGCCGCGCGTTGCGAGCACGACGTCGAGTCCTTGCGGTGGTCGTCCCGAGTCGAGCCAGGTCCCGGCGCCCGCCGGTTCCACCGCCCAACCTTCTGCGTTGGCGGCCGTCAGGGTCCGGACGACCTCATCCGCGTTCGTGGCCTGCACCACCGCTTGCGGGGTCCTGCCCTGGACCGCCCAGCTCTCGGGCGAGCCCATGCGCTCGGGCAGCAGATCCGCCAAGGGGGGAGTCGTCGTCGTCAAGTGGCCTCCGGGCCGTCGCACACGTCTTCGGGCAGGATCTTGCCGGGATTCGCCAGGCCGCGCGGGTCGAATACGCGCCGCACGGCACAGAACACATCCATCTCGTCCGGCCCGAAGATCAGGCTCATGTAATGGCGCTTGTCCAGGCCGACGCCGTGCTCACCCGTGATGGTGCCGCCCGCCTCCACGCACGCGGCCATGATCTCCCGGGACGCCGCACGCACCCGCTCCAGCTCCTCCGCGTTCCGGCGGTCGAACACCAGGTTCGGGTGCAGGTTGCCGTCGCCTGCGTGGAACACGTTCGCCACCTGCAGGCCGTAACCCTCGCAGATACCGTAGATGCGCGCCAGCACGGTGGGCAGCCGGCTGCGCGGCACTGTCGCGTCCTGCACCAGCAGGTCCGGGGCCAGGCGGCCCATGGCGCCGAACGCCTTCTTGCGGCCCTGCCAGAGGCCAAGCCGCTCCGCTTCGTTCTGCGCGCGCCGCACCTCACGCGCTCCCGACGCCTTGCAGATCTGTTGGGCCCGCGCTGCGTCGGCCGCCGTTTCCGCCGGTGTGCCATCCAGCTCCACCACCAGCGCCGCCGCCGCGTCCGTCGGGTAGCCGGCGGCGAAGATGCTGTCCTCCACGGCTTTGATCGTGTTTTGATCGATCATTTCCATGGCCGCCGGAATGAGCCCTGCGGCGATGATAGCGCTCACCGCGCGGCCAGCGTCCTCGATGTCGTCATAGATGGCCAGCAGGGTCTCCACCGCCTCCGGCTGGGGCGACAACCGCACCTCGATCTCGGTGGCGATGCCGAACGTGCCCTCGCTGCCGACGAACAGGCCCACGGCAGCACCACGGTCAGCCCGGTGATGTGGTTCGTCGTGACGCCGTACTTCAGGCAGTGGGGGCCGCCGGAGTTCTCCGCCACGTTGCCGCCGATGGTGCATGCGCTCTGCGAGCTGGGGTCCGGCGCGTAGTACAGGCCATGCAGGCCCGCCGCCGCGCTGATGCGGACGTTCACCACACCCGCTTCCACGCGCGCCCGGCGATTCACGGGGTCGAGCTCCAGGATGCGCGTCATGCGCGCCGTGGTCAGCACGACGGCGTCATGCAGCGGCACTGCGCCCCCGGACAAGCCGGTGCCCGCACCGCGCGCGACGAAGGGAATGTCGGCCTCGGCGAGCAGTCGCACGGCGGCCGCTACCTGATCGGTGGAGCGCGGCAGCAACACCGCGCGGGGTGGGTGCCGGTGCGCCGTCAACCCGTCCGACTCGTAGCTCACCAGTCGCCCGGGGTCGGCAATAACGCCGTCCGGCCCCAGGATCCGGCGCAGCCCGGCGGCCAGGTCGGGGGCGAGTCGTTCCGTTGCGGGTGCGATTGTCGAGGACATGCAGCTCCTGGGTTCCCTGCCGGCATCAGAAGGTAGGGGGCACCCGGCCGCTCCCTCAAGGTGCGCCGGTCTAGTCCGCGCCTGTCAGGGGATGAGCGCCCAACCACCATCCGAGGGAGCGACCATGGCCTGCTCCTTCAGGTGACGCAGGTACGCATGGGTCGCGCCACGGGCGGCCGCCCGCAGGCGCGCCTCCAGCTCGGCACCGTACACGGCATCCACGAGGGCGTCCACGGACAACGGCCCTTCCTGCAACGCCGCCACGACCTGCACTTCCCGATCGCGCCGGTGTGCAACGTAGTCAGCGATCGCCGTGTCCCCGTCTTCGAACGCCGGGCCGTGAGCGGGATAAAGGATGCGCGCGTCGAGCGCACGCACGCGATCCAGCGAGGACAGGTACACCCCCAGATCACCTTCCGGCGGGGCCACCAGGGTAGTGTCCTGGCCGCCCATCATCAGGTCACCGACGAATACCGCCCGCGCGTCGGGCCAGTGGAACGCGTAGTGGTCCGGCGTGTGGCCGGGCGTCGGGACGGCCACCAGGTCACCCGCGTCCGTCATGAACCTCTGCCCCTCCGCGAGGCCCGAAGCGGCCGAACGGATCGGCGCTCCCAACCGCTGCGCCAGCGCCGCGGCACCCGCTGCGTGATCCGGATGCCCGTGGGTCAGCAGGATCTCCGCGGGGACGTCGCCCACCGCGTCGGCGATCGCCTGCAGATGCGCCGACAACGCGGGACCCGGGTCGATGACGGCGACGCGGCTGCGGCCCACCAGGTAGGTCTGCGTGCCGGCCAGCGTCATGGGCGACGGATTCGCCGCCGTGACGACGCGTGGCACGCGGGCCGCTGGCATGCCTTACTGCCGGCGCTCCGCCATGAGGACTTCGGCCAGCTTGTCCGCCACCAGCTGGACCTGCTGTTCGTCCTCCTCGGAGAACGCCGCCTTCCGGTCGCTGTCGATGTCGATCTGGCCCAGCACCGAGTCGCCCGCCCGGATCAGCACCACCAGCTCCGACTGCGTGTCGGGACTGCAGACCAGGTAGTCCTCCACCTCGCTCACATCCGGCACGTTCGCATTCTCGCCCTTCTCCACCGCGATGCCGCACACGCCCTGACCCACCTCGATGACGGCATGCTCCGTCGGCTCGCCTACGTAATTGTGCAGCCAGAGACGGTTCTTCTCCTCGTCCATCAGGTAGACGCCCACCCAGTCGAAGTGGTCCTCACCCGACAGATCCCGCACCGCACGTCGCAGGATCGGGTCGGACAGATGGCCCGACTCCCGCATCTCCTGAAGGTCCTTCACCAGCTCCGTCGTATCCATGTCTCCTCGGTCTTCCTGGTTCGATTGGCCTGGATCGTTTCCGGATCCGGCACTTTTGCCGGACCCTGTATCGTGGAAAGCGGGAACCGGAAATCGGGGCGCCGCACCTTCAACTCCCCGTTTCCCGCTTTCCGTTTTCCGTTTCCACAAGGACGGCGCGCAGCGGCGCGCTGTCGGCCTCCAACAGCCGTAGCGGCAGACCGATGAACGTGTAGCGGCCCGGCGCCACGTCATCCAGCACCAGGTTCTCCACGTTCACAACACCACCGGCCGCCAGAACGTGGTGTGCATCGAGCGTCGTCGAATCTACCGGATCCACCGACGGCGCATCGGTGCCCACCAGGGGCACGCCCAGCTCCACGAGCCGGTGCGCCAGGCGCGTCGACAGCGGGGCGAACCGCTCCGGGAACGTGCCGGGATCCGTGCGGTCGCGTGTACGAAACAGCACGCGCGGCGCGCCGTCCAGATCCAGGCCATCGAGCGTGTCCGTGTCCAGCTGCTGCCGCCCGCGCGCGTCGACGACCACGGCGGGCCCCACGAAGGCGGACAGGGGCAGCGAACCGGCGCCGACCCCGTCGTCGTCCACGTGCAGCGACCCGTCGGCGTGCGTGCCGGCGTGAACGCTCAGCGTCAGCGCCGCCACGTTCACACTGTCGCCGGCCCGGCGACGCTGGGTCCAGTCCACGGACACCGGCCGGTCCCCGGGCCAGACGGTCGTGTCGGGCCCCAGAGGTTGGGAGATGTCGATGAGCCTCATCGCGGGACGAGATCCGTGTCCGGCTCCAGCTCCCGCACGAAGGCGGCAATCAGGCGGGCCGCCTGCTCCAGGTCGTGGAGGTGGACCATCTCGACGGGCGAGTGCATGTACCGGTTCGGCACCGAGACGAGTCCCGTGGCTACGCCTGCCCGGGTCAGATGGATGGCGTCGGCATCGGTCGCCGTGTAGCGCGGCTGCGCGGCTACGGTGTGGGGGATGTCCTCCCGCTCCGCCACCGCCAGCAGCCGGTCGAAGATCACCGGGTGCACGGCCGAGCCGCGGCTTAGCACGGGACCGCCGCCCAGCTTGTGGTCGCCCAGCTCCTTCTTCTCCATGCCCGGCGCATCCGTGGCAAACGTCACGTCCACCGCCAGCGCGATGTCAGGCTCGACGCTGAACGCGCTCGCGCGCGCGCCTCCGCCCTGGTAGCCGATCTCCTCCTGCGACGTCGCCACCGCCGTGACCGACGCCGCCGGCTTGTCTTCGGACAGCAACCGCAGCGCTTCCAGCACCACGAACGCGCCCACGCGGTTGTCGATGGCGCGGCTCGCGATCACGTCCCCGTCCAGATCGACCACGTCCGCATCGATGACCCCCGGGTCGCCCACCCGCACACCGCGCTTCTGGACCGCCTCCCGGTCGCCCGCGCCGATGTCGATCCACAGATCCCGGATCTTCACCGCCTTGTCCTTCTCCTCCTCGCGGATCAGGTGGATCGGCTTGCGCCCGACCACGCCGCGCACCACGCCCACTTTCGTCAGCAGCCGCACACGCTGGCCAACCAGCACCTGCGGATCCCAGCCGCCAATGCCCTCGAAGTAGAGGAAGCCATCGTCGTCCACGTGGGTGATCATCAGACCGATCTCGTCGATGTGACCGGCGAGCATCACCCGCGGCGCACCGGCCGGGTTCACCGTGGCCAGCGAGTTGCCGCTCACATCCGCCCGCACCTCGTCGGCGAACCGGTCCGCCTCCTCGCGCCAGACCGCCGCAGGACCCGCCTCGAACCCGCTCGGACCGGTCGCATCCAGCAGCCGCTTGAGGAACTTTACCGACTTCTTGTCCACGGAGCCTCCCGGGGCATGATTGTCGAAGCCCGGTAAGATAAGACGGAACGCCTACCGGTTCCAGCCGTGCGGCCGGGTCCGCGCGCATTCGCACGAGCCTTGCGTCCATTTCCATGAAGCCGCCTGCCAGGCGGCGATCAACCAACTGACGGGAGGAAGCTCATGCGCAACCCATTCCTGCAAGCCGCTGTCGGCGTCAGCCTGGCGTTCGGGCTGGTGGCATGCAAGGGCGGTAATCAGGCGGCCATGCAGAACTCGAACGCGGCGACTCAGCCGGCGGCGCAACCGTCCGCACCGTCACAGGCGGCGTCGGACTCTGCGTCGATGGGCACGCAAGTGCAAATGACCCCGCTCAACAACTCGGGCGTCAACGGGACGCTCACGCTCACCCCCAAGGGCGACTCGCTCGTAGTGGCGGTGAACGTGAACGGGCTGCCCGACGGCGCGGGCGCGTACCCCTCGCACATGCACCAGGGCACATGCGCTGCGCCGGGCGCCGTGGCGCAGCCGCTCAACGACGTGCAGGCGGACAGCGCCGGTGTGGGGCAGGCGACGACGACCGTGGCCATGTCGGTGCTCCAGCAGGGCCAGCAGCACCTGGTAATGGTGCACCGCAAGGACGGCACGATGGCGTCCTGCGCAGAGATCCCCGCGAACTTCGGATCCAGCGGCATGTAGGCTTGGCGGGAACAGCTGCGACGTGAGCGGCGAGCCCAGTCAGAAGATCCGGGTCAGCTCGTCGGCGTCGAAGCGGGGCAGGGGCAGATCGGCATCCGTGCCGGCGCGGATGCCGAAGCCGGCAGGCTCGACGTTGCCGATGCGGGTCGCGTCGATGCCCGCGCTCTCCAGGGCCCTTTGGATGGCCGGCGCGTCGGTCTCCGGCGCGGCGATCAGCAGCGCGCCCGACGCGATCAATCCGAGGGGATCCAAGCCGAGTGCGTCCGTCAACGTCGTCGTTTCCCGCAATACGGGAATCGCATCCAGATCGATGCGTGCCCCGACGTCGCTCGCCTGACACAGCTCGCGGATCCCGCCGACGATGCCGCCTTCCGTCGGGTCGTGCAGAGCGTGGACCGCGCCTGCGCGCAACGCCGTCTCGGCGTCCGCCACGACGCTGATGCCCGGTGCCACGAGGAGATCCCGGGCTCGCCGCAGCGTCGCATCGTCCACGCGTCCTGCCACCCGATCGGCCGCTTCCCTCGCCAGGATCGATGTCCCTTCGATGGCGATGCCCTTCGTGAGCAGCAGCGCATCGCCCGGCTGCGCACCCCCGGCCGAGATCCAGTGACTCGTCACGCCCAGCATGGTGCCGGCCACGACCATGTGGTCCAGGCCGGGCGTCACTTCGGTATGCCCGCCCACCAGACCGACCTCGAGCTCCACGCAGGCCCGGTCGATCTGGGCGAACACGGCTTCCGCGTCCCGCTCGCGGGCGCCGTCCGGCAACAGGACTGTCGCGAGGAACCACCGGGGCCGGGCGCCCATGCACGCCACGTCGTTTGCATTCACGTGCACTGCGTACCAGCCAATCTCGTCCGCCGCGAACGTCACCGGATCCGACGCGGCCACCAGGAACCGGTCGCCGGCACCCCCGACCTCCAGGACCGCGGCATCCCGGCCCGGCCCCGGGCCCAGCACAGCGCCGGTGGGCGCGGCGGCTTGCGCGAGCAGCCGATCGATGATGTCCGCCGGCACCTTGCCGACGCGCAACGGTCTGTCGTGTCGCATGGGCTGATGATAGGCTGAGCGGCGGCGTCCGGACAGCACGCGCCGGCGATGATGCAATGAAACGACCTGGCCGCCCGCGGGTACTGTCGTCCGTTGCATCCGACCCGAAAATCGGAAGAAGCGCGCACCACATGCCGCCTGAGAACGAAGCCAACGAGACGTACTTCCGCCGCGGACTGGGCCTCAAACAGGAGATCCAGCCCGTGCTCGATGCCGAGTACCACAGCGCCCTGGTGGCCCAGATCAAGGCCGGTGGCCACCGGGTCACCGTCGGCGATGTCACCCTGCGCCTGGCCGACGAGTTCGGCTTCTGCTACGGCGTCGACCGCGCCGTCGACTACGCCTACCAGACGGCCATGAAGTTCCCGGATCGCCGCATCTTCCTCGTGGGCGAGATCATCCACAACCCGCACGTCAACCAGCGCATGCGGGAGATGGGCATCACGTTCATCTACCCGGACGACACCGGCGCCTTCGACTTCTCCGTGGTCACCCCCGACGACGTGGTGATCATGCCCGCGTTCGGCGTCACCCTCTACGACTTCCAGACGCTACGCGAGATCGGCTGCGTCCTCATCGACACCACCTGCGGTTCCGTGCTCAACGTGTGGAAGCGCGTCGATTCCTACGCCAAGGACGGATTCACGGCCATCATCCACGGCAAGTACCGGCACGAGGAGACCCGCGCCACCGCGTCCCAGGTGAACCGCCATGGCGGCGAGTATGTCGTTGTGCGCAACATGGATGAGGCCCGCCTCATCATGGACTACATTGAGCAGAACGACCGCGCCCTGTCCCGCGATGCCTTCATGGAGCACTTCCGCGCCAAGACGTCCCCCGGCTTCGACCCGGACCTGCACCTCGAGCGCGTCGGCGCCGCCAACCAGACCACCATGCTGGCCACCGAGTCCCTGGCGATCGCCAACGCCGTCGGCGAGAGCGTCGCCCGGCGCTACGGCAAAGCCCACAAGGCGGAGCACTTCCGCTCCTTCGACACCATCTGCTCGGCCACCCAGGAACGGCAGGACGCGGTCAAGAAGATGATGGAGGACCCGCCTGATGTGATGATCGTCATCGGCGGCTACAACTCATCCAACACCAATCACCTGGCGCACCTGTGCCGGGGGTACACGACCACGTTCCACATCGCCGACGCCACCTGCATCGACCCGGAGACCGGAACGATCCGCCACAAGCCCGAGCTCGACCCCGACGCTCCCGAAGCCGGCACAGAGGGCTGGCTGCCCGCCGGGCCTGTGTCCGTCGGCTTCACCGCCGGCGCCTCCACGCCCAACAACAAGATCGGTCAGACCATCGAGCGCGTGCTGGCGATGCGCGGGCTGCCCGTGCCGGAATTGGTGTGACCGGGCAGGCGACGTTCGTCTCGCCCGGACAGTGAGCGGGAGAACCTCCACCCTACCCATCCACGCCGACGGGGAGACCCCCACCCCACCTCCGCCGCCCCACCAGGGGAGCCGGGAGAGTGGAGACTACGTTTATTGACAATTAGAATCATGCGCGGGTATCTTTGTCCGATTCCAATGTGTTGCGGCACGGCCGCTTCCGGATTGCTGAGGCCGGTGAATGGCGGATCCAAACCGCGATGAAATCGCGAGGCTGGAGTTGCTCCACCGTGCGCATCCAGAAGGCCTCATCTTCCCTCATCTCGCCGAGGCCTACCGCCGCGATGGGCAGCTCGACAGAGCTGAAGACGTTCTGCTGCAAGGACTTTCGCGCCACCGGGACAACTCCAGCGCGCACGTCGCGCTCGGCCGTGTCCGCCTGGACAAGGGCGAAACCGAAGCAGCAGAAACGTCGTTTCGCCGGGTCCTTCAGCTGGACCCGGACAACGCCGTGGCCCTCCGCGCCCTCGGCGACCTTGCCCTCCGCCTCGGTCACCCCGACGAAGCCGTGACGCACTACCGGCACCTGCAACGGCTCTACCCGCTCAACGAGGAGCTGGCCGCCCGCGTCGCCGAGGTGGAGCGGCAGGCGCGGGGCGGCGCCGCGCCACACAGCGCGACCACCGGCCCCGAGCGCGCGGCGCAACCTGCGCCCGAGCCGCAACCCGGGCCTATGCCGCAACCCACCTCCACGCTGCAACCCGCTCCCAGGCGCAAGCCGGAACCCGAGTCTCACCCGCCCGAGGCGGAG